>NZ_JBEAII010000008.1:0-260179 GCF_040064515.1 Klebsiella sp. CN_Kp104
CGGTGGTGCTGCTGCCGCACTTCAGCACCATCGGCGTGGTGGTGGCCTATACCGCGCTCTATATTCTGGCCTTCTTCCTGTGCCCGTTTATTCGCGTTGAGCAGCCCGGTTTTGCTACCAGCGAAGCGGCTAAACCGCTGAACGTCAGCACAGTAAAATCATAAAAAAACCCCGGAGACCGGGGTAAGTAAAATAGCCAATCCGGGCCTCGCGCCCGGATTTTTGCCTTATGCGATGGTGACTTTGCCGTCCAGATAGACATCCTGTACCGCATTGATCAGCTTCACGCCTTCGCTCATCGATTTCTTAAAGGCTTTACGACCGAGGATCAGCCCCATACCGCCGGCGCGTTTATTGATCACCGCCGTGCGCACCGCATCAGCAAGGTCGGTTTCGCCGCCCGCCGCCCCGCCGGAGTTAATCAACCCGGCACGACCCATATAGCAGTTTGCCAGCTGATAGCGCACCAGATCGATCGGGTTATCGCTGGTAAGCTTGCTGTAGACGCGATCATCGGTATAACCGAAGTTCACCGCTTTATAGCCGCCGTTGTTCTCGGCCATTTTCTGCTTCACGATATCAGCGCCAATGGTGGCGGCCAGATGGTTGGCCTGGCCGGTCAGGTCAGCGGAAACGTGGTAATCGACACCATCTTTTTTGAATGCCGGGTTGCGCAGATAGGCCCACAGCACGGTGACCAGGCCGAGCTCGTGCGCGCGTTCAAAGGCGGCGGAGATCTCTTCAATCTGCCGACGCGACTGTTCGGAGCCGAAATAGATCGTCGCGCCAACGGCGACCGCCCCCATGTTGAACGCCTGCTCGACGCTGGCGTACAGAGTCTGGTCATACTCGGTCGGGTAGCTCAGCGTTTCGTTATGGTTGAGCTTAACAAGGAATGGAATGCGGTGCGCGTAACGGCGCGATACCGAGGCCAGTACGCCATAGGTAGAAGCCACGCAGTTACAGCCGGCTTCGATGGCGAGTTCCACGATATTCTTCGGATCGAAGTAGAGCGGGTTGGCGGCGAACGACGCGCCCGCCGAGTGCTCTACGCCCTGGTCGACCGGCAGAATGGACAGGTACCCCGTTCCCGCCAGACGCCCGGTGTTGTAGAGGGTCTGCATATTACGCAGCACCGCAGGCGGGCGGTTGTTATCCACCATCACCCGGTCGACGTAATCCGCTCCCGGTAAATAGAGTTGATCGGCTGGAATAGTCATACAACGGTGCTGTAAAAGGCTGTCGGCATCTTTGCCAAGCAACTGCGTAATATCAGTCATAGCTATCTCCCGTAAGTGCTGGCCGCAGCCAGCATGTTTTATCCCAACCCAAAAATTTTGGGCAGGTTAAGCCTGGTACCGAGTTAGCATATTTTCCAGCCGGGAGCGCGTTTTTTCAGTAGATTCTGCTGTCTCGTTTCACTGCCATTTACCACCAGGCGTGGAAATGATGTACCGGGCCGATACCGTGCCCCACTTCCAGCGAATCGGCCTGCGCCAGCGCCGCCGACAGCCAGCCCTTCGCTTCGGCGACCGTTTGTCCCCAATCGGCATAGCGCGGACGCAGCGCCGCCAGCGCGGCAGATAACGTACAGCCGGTACCGTGGGTATTTTTGGTCTGCACGCGCGGCGCGGTAAAGCGCTGTTCGCCTTCGCGGGTAAACAGCCAGTCCGGGCTTTCGGCGTCGTCCAGATGTCCGCCCTTCATTAATACCGCCCCGCAGCCTAGCGCCAACAGCGCCCTGCCCTGTTCCAGCATCTCGCGCTCGCTTTGCGCATGCGGCGCATCGAGCAGCGCCGCGGCCTCCGGCAAATTCGGGGTGATCAGTGAAACGTGCGGCAGCAGGCGCTGGCGCAGCGTCGCAATTGCCGAGTGGGATAACAGCGGATCGCCGCTTTTCGCCAGCATTACGGTATCCAGCACCACGTTGGCAATTTGATAGCGAGCAAGACGTTCCGCCACCGCTTCAACGATATCGGTTTCCGCCAGCATGCCGATTTTCGTAGTGTCGATTCGCACGTCGCTAAACACCGAATCCAACTGCGCCGCCACGAAGTCCGGCTCAATGCGGTATACCGACTGCACGCCGCGGGTATTCTGCGCCACCAGCGCGGTGATCACCGAGCAGCCGTAAGCGCCGAGTGCGGAGAAGGTTTTGAGGTCGGCCTGGATCCCGGCGCCGCCGCTGGGATCGGTGCCGGCGATGGTTAAGGCGTTAATCCGCTTCATGCCGGCACCTCCGCGTATAACGCGTCGAGGAATGCCGGGATAAAACTGCCGGGGCCGCCGTGTCGCGCCGCTTCACCTCCCGCCATTTTCATCAGGCCGCAGGCGGCTGCCACGTTTTGCAGCCGATCGCCGGGCATCGCGGCGCTTGCCGCCACCACCGCGGATAACGCGCAGCCCGTCCCTACCACCCGCGTCATCAGGACATCACCGCCGCTCACGGCAAGCGTGCGCTCACCGTCGCTGATGTAATCCACCTCGCCCGTCACCGCGACCACGGTATTGAGCTTGCGCGCCAGCACCTGGGCTGCGGGTAACGCCGCAGCTACGCTATCGGTCGTGTCCACGCCGCGCCCGCCGCCGCTGCTCCCCGCCAGCGCCATGATTTCCGAGGCGTTACCGCGAATCGCCGCAGGCCGCAGTTCCAGTAATTCGCGACAAAAATCGGTACGCAGCGTCAGCGCGCCGACGGCAACCGGATCCAGCGTCCAGGGTTTTCCCGCCTGGCGGGCGCTCTGCGCCGCCGCTCGCATCGCATTGGCGCGCTCAGTGGTTAAGGTCCCGACATTAATCAATAGCGCATCGGCAATGGCGGCAAACTGCGCGGCTTCCGTAGGATCAATCACCATCGCCGGCGAGGCGCCAATAGCCAGCAGGACGTTAGCGGTGAAAGTCTGGACCACATCGTTGGTCATACAGTGAACAAGCGGCGAAGAGGTGCGGAAAAGCTGTTGTAGGTGCGCGATATGCGCCGGATTTAGCGGTTGATGCATGGTTTGCTCCCGCCAGATGAGGAAGCAGCGCAGACCATGCGGTCTCTGACTTCCCTACGCTGGCATTATCCAGATCAGGTGGTACGGGTATTTCTCAGCCTTCACAAAGAAGGGCACCCCGAGTCATGATTACAAAAATATCTGTAATGAGGAGAGCGTAAGGGAACGGCGTCGTTGATGCAAGCAGGAATGATGTATCCAGAAGGGTTCCTGACATGCACATGTCGCCACTCACTGTAAACGATTACACTATTTTTTAGCTATCCGTCCGGCGATTGATGTAGATCACACTTTACTTAATCACTCTACGACATAGTCACTATGAGTTACGAAATAAGCACACCTACGATTCGCGGGCGATCGCCGCTGTCATGAATGTTCGTCGCATGCATAAAATAATATCTACGATAAGGTCGTTAATGATGAAAGTGAAACACGTCTCGATGATGCTGCTGGCACTCAGCGCAGCCATCGCGACCGGTTGCAGTTCACCGGCGCAGCGTATGGCCGAGTGCGAAGCACAGGGGCTCAGTAAAGATGCCTGCTATATTGCGGAACAAAACAAACAGGCTACGGTGAACGCCGCAGCGGAGAAACAGGCGCTGGAAAATGCACAGGCTTTATATCCCGTGCAGAAAGCGCAATCCAGCAAAAAAGTGAAAATCTTCAATGGTATGAAGCTGGTCACAAACTCAACCGGGCTGACAGTTGATGGCAAACCCGCGGCCTTAGACGAAAGCAATGCTGACGCAAAAACCTATTCTCAGGGTTTATACGTTTTTATTGTCTACCAATCAGGAAAAATTGCCGTCATGCAGGACGGTAAATTTTTAGGCTATGCCAAATAGCGCCGCTTCCTTGTTAATTTAAAAGCGGCCTAAGGGCCGCTTTTTTCCCCCCTTCCCCGCAGTAGCCGACACGTCAAACGCCGAGATAAATAAGCGACATTAATCCCATTGGATAAATCTCATTTTACCTACGAGAGAGTAGTTTTTTAATTAATGTATTTTTTTTGTAACCACAAACTTGCTCAATGTAAACAATCGGTTATAGTTCAAGAAAGCGTTACAAGTTGTAACACCACGTCAGATCGGAATTAACGAGTGAATCGCCATTAAGGTAAGAGGATTCCAATGAAATTGACCCCCATAGTAAAAGGATTGGCCATTGCTGGCTTGCTATCATCGATTAGCTTGTCAGCATGGGCGGAAGTCGCCGCAAAAGAAGCGACCGCTGCCACCAAACAAGCCAATGACGCCCTCTATAACCAACTCCCCTTCTCAGATAACACTGATTTCACCAACGCCCATAAAGGTTTTATTGCCGCCCTGCCTACCGAGGTCATTAAAGGCGAACAAGGTAACGTGGTATGGGATCCGCAACAGTACTCCTTCATCAAAGAAGGTGAAAAAGCCCCGGATACCGTGAACCCGAGCCTGTGGCGACAGTCGCAGCTGATTAACATCAGCGGCCTGTTTGAGGTGACCGACGGCGTCTACCAGATCCGCAATCTGGACCTTTCCAACATGACCATCATCGAAGGTAAAGAAGGCATTACCGTCGTGGATCCGCTGGTGTCGGCAGAAACCGCCAAAGTGGGCATGGATCTGTATTACAAAAACCGCGGTAAGAAACCGGTCGTCGCCGTTATCTATACCCACAGCCACGTTGACCACTACGGCGGGGTACGCGGCGTGGTTGATGAAGCGGATGTGAAATCCGGCAAAGTAAAAATTTACGCACCGTCCGGCTTTATGGAAGCGGCGGTAGCAGAAAACATCATGGCCGGTAACGTCATGAGCCGCCGCGCCAGCTACATGTACGGCAACCTGCTGAAACCATCGGCCACCGGACAGGTCGGCGCCGGTCTGGGCACCACCACCTCGGCGGGTACCGTTACCCTGATTGCCCCAACTAATATCATTGAAAAAGACGGTCAGAAAGAAGTTATTGACGGTTTGACCTATGACTTTATGCTGGCGCCAGGTTCAGAAGCGCCATCGGAAATGCTGTGGTTCATCGAAGAGAAAAAACTGATTGAATCCGCGGAAGACGTAACACACACCCTGCACAACACCTATTCGCTGCGCGGTGCGAAAATCCGCGAACCGCTGCCGTGGTCGAAGTACATCAACGAAGCGATTGTACGCTGGGGCGACAAGGCCGAGATTATTATGGCTCAGCACCACTGGCCGACCTGGGGCAACGAAAACGTGGTCAACCTGCTTAAGAGCCAGCGTGACCTGTACCGTTACATTAACGACCAGACCCTGCGCATGGCTAACGAAGGGCTGACCCGCGATGAAATTGCCGCTAAATTCAAACTGCCGGATAGCCTTGCCAACACCTGGGCCAACCGCGGTTACTACGGCTCTGTTAGCCACGACGTGAAAGCCACCTACGTGCTGTATCTCGGCTGGTTCGACGGCAACCCGGCCACCCTCGACGAACTGCCGCCGGAAGAAGCGGCGAAGAAATTCGTCGATTACATGGGCGGCGCCGATGCCATCATGAAGAAAGCGAAAGAGGATTACGACCAGGGTAACTATCGTTGGGTAGCTCAGGTGGTCAGTAAAATCGTCTTCGCCGATCCGAAAAACCAGGATGCGCGTAATCTGGAAGCTGATGCCCTTGAACAGTTAGGCTACCAGGCAGAATCCGGCCCGTGGCGTAACTTCTACCTCACCGGCGCGCAGGAGCTGCGTAACGGCGTGGTGAAAGGACCAACTCCGAACACCGCCAGCCCGGATACCGTGCGCGCAATGACACCAGAAATGTTCTTCGACTATCTGGCGGTACATATCAACGGCGAGAAAGCGGGTAACGCGAAATCGGTCTTCAATATCGATCTCGGCAGCGACGGCGGCAAGTATAAGCTGGAGCTGGAAAACGGCGTACTGAACCATACCGCCAATGCGGAAGCGAAAGATGCCGATACCACTATTGCCCTCAACCGCGCCACCCTGAATAAGATCATCCTCAAAGAGGAAACGCTGAAGCAGGCCGTCGATAACGGCGACGCGAAAATCACCGGTAACGCCGATAAGCTCAATGAAATGCTGGGCTATATGGACAAGTTCGAATTCTGGTTCGACATCGTTACGCCATAATGTCCTGCTCCCGCGGCGATCGGTCGTGGGAGTTTTCCCTCTCTGCTAGTAGGCTTCCGGCAATGGTCGGTCGATAGAAATCAGTTTGCCGTGCTTCATCGTGATATAGCCCCCGGCTTTCAAATCCGCCAGCACCCGAAAAACATGCGTGCGCGACAGATTAGTGCGCTTAATAATAAACAGCGCCAGGCCTTCGTTTTCCCCCTGATGGGTACTCTGGCGATAAAGATAACGAAACAGCATCGGCCTGATGGTCTGATAGCTGGTCATCTGCCGGCGTTCGTTATGAAGATCGATAGTAAAAATCGACATATAGGTCAGAATGGTCGCCAGCTCCTGCACGCGTTCAGGGCCGCCGTGTAAAAAGATTTGGTCAAAGACATCATAAGTGACTTTAACCAGCTTCACCGCCGCGCTGCTGATATATTCAAACTTCGCCAGCGGGCAGTACCTCTCCATAAGCCCTATCGGCATATACTCAATGGAATTACCAATATGAAGGCCACTATCCGGCATTAATATTGACAGCGAACCTTCAGTGCAAAAATAAATATATCCTGGCTGAATTGCTAATTTTTTATTAGCCGCAACCGTCAGGGCTTCCCCTTGCGCAATTATTTGCGGAAAAAAGGCATCAATGTTGAGTTGCTGATAATAGCTATGGATATCCTGAAAATTCACGCTATGCCCCTTGCTGCGCCGTCTGCTGTGGTATCGAGTATAGCAGCGAAGTGATAGCAGATTCGAGGGTGATTATTTCTTTGATAATGACCAGTCCCATATGGGACTATCAACGCAAAGTATTCGCTTTAAAATGGCCAGTAATTAGTCCGCATTTGAATTATCCGCTGATATTAAACATTGATAGCGGAACAAATAATCTAAGAGGCCATGCAATGAAATTAAATCAGATCGCTAAACATCTGGCTCTGGCCGGTGTTTTAACTTCGCTGTCGCTTTCCGCCTTCGCTGCCGCCCAGCAGCAGGACGCCACCCCGGCAACTCAGCAGGCAAATAACGCGCTGTACAACAAACTGCCGTTTGCCGATAAAACTGATTTCGATAACGCGCATAAAGGTTTTATCGCCGCGCTGCCGCAGACCATGATTAAAGGCGAGCAAGGCAACGTTATCTGGAACCCGGCAAAATATGACTTCGTCAAAGAAGGTGAAAAAGCCCCGGATACCGTTAACCCGAGCTTGTGGCGCCAGTCACAGCTGATTAATATCGGCGGCCTGTTTAAAGTCACCGACGGTGTTTATCAGATCCGTAATCTCGATCTCTCCAACATGACCATCATTGAAGGCGAGAAAGGGATCACCGTTATCGACCCGCTGCTGAGCGCCGAGCCGGCGAAAGAAGCGATGGATCTCTACTACGCCAACCGCGGTAAAAAGCCGGTTGTCGCCGTCCTGTTCACCCACAGCCATGTTGACCACTATGGCGGCATCCGCGGCGTGGTTGATGAAGCCGACGTGAAGGCCGGCAAAGTAAAAATCTACGCCCCGGCCGGATTCATGGAAGAAGCGGTTTCCGAGAACATTATGGCCGGTACCGCGATGAGTCGTCGCGCCAGCTATATGTACGGCAACCTGTTGAAGCCTGACGCCAAAGGCCAGGTCGGCGCTGGTCTTGGCACCACCACCTCTGCGGGTACCGTGACGCTGCTCCAGCCGACCAACTACATCACTAAAACCGGCCAGCAGGAAGTGATTGATGGCCTGACCTACGACTTCATGATGGCGCCAGGTTCCGAAGCACCGTCGGAAATGCTGTGGTATGTCAAAGAGAAGAAAATGATTGAAGCGGCAGAGGATGTTACCCATACCCTGCACAACACTTACTCGCTACGCGGCGCGAAGATCCGCGATCCGCTGGCATGGTCAAAATATATTAACGCCGCGATCGACCGCTGGGGCAACGATGCTGAAGTCATTATCGCTCAGCACCACTGGCCAACCTGGGGTAATGACAACATTATCAAGCTGATGAAAGGTCAGCGCGACATGTATCGCTACATCAACGACCAGACCCTGCGTATGGCCAACGAAGGCCTGACCCGCGATGAAATCGCCGCTAACTTCAAGCTGCCGGAATCGCTGGAGAAACAGTGGTCGAGCCGCGGTTATTACGGCTCCGTCAGCCACGATGTGAAAGCGACTTACGTTTACTACCTCGGCTGGTTCGATGGCAACCCGGCGACCCTCGACGAGCTGCCGCCGCAACAGGCTGCGAAGAAGTTCGTTGAATACATGGGCGGCGCCGATGCCATCATGCAGAAAGCCAAAGCCGACTATCAGCAGGGGAACTACCGCTGGGTGGCGCAGGTGACCAGTAAAATCGTCTTCGCCGACCCGCAGAATGCCGATGCGCGTAACCTCGAAGCGGATGCCCTGGAGCAGTTAGGCTACCAGGCGGAAGCCGGTACCTGGCGCAACTTCTACCTGACCGGCGCGCAGGAACTGCGTAACGGCGTACAGAAGCTCCCGACGCCTAACACCGCCAGCCCGGATACCGTGCGTGCAATGACTCCGGAGATGTTCTTCGACTACCTGGGCGTACATATCAACGGCCAGAAAGCTGGCGCAGCAAAAGCGGTCTTCAACATCGATCTTGGTAAAGATGGCGGTAAGTACAAGCTGGAACTGGAAAATGGCGTGCTTAACCACACCGCTAATGCGGTAGCAGACAACGCTGACGCCAGTATTACTCTGAACCGCGATACCCTGAACAAGATCATTTTGAAACAGGAAACGCTGAAGCAGGCTGAAGATAAGGGCGACGTCAAGATTAGCGGCAATGGCGCTAAGCTCGATGAAATGCTGAGCTACATGGACAAATTTGAATTCTGGTTCAACATTGTCACCCCGTAAGCGATAATCGCTGAATCTCCCTCGCGCCCTTTCTGGCCGCGGGGGATTTTTTTATCCATTAGCCTCGCATGTTCTGATTTGCGTTCCCCTCGCCGCAGGCCCAAAATGAGTTCAGGACTGTTTTATTGCGCGGAGGTATATATGACCGTTTATCACCATGCGCTGGTACTGATTAATAGCAGCCTTGATGGTGTTCCGTTGCTACAACACGCCGCCAGGATGGCGCAGGAAAACGGGATGCGGATTACCATCGCCCACATCAGCACCGACTACCGGGCGCTTAATTACGTGTCTGACAGCCTGCAGAATGATGAAGTATCGCAAGAGGTCATTCAGGCCAAAGCCCTGCTCAACGAGCTGGCGACGACCGTCGCCCTGCCGGTACAGACGCTATCGCTGGTGACGACCCGCCGTTTTGCTGATGTCGAAGAGTGCGTACAACAACGCCATATCGATTTAATTATCGCCGGACACCATAACCGGCTACTGGGGGTGCTCTCCTCGCACTCGCTGGAGTACATCAACCATTTGACGGTGGACGTACTGATAAAACACCTGCCCTAGCGCAATGCGGACTGTAGCAGAGAAAAACACTCTTCGATTAACGGTGCAAGCGCCTGCGGCCCACGCATCAGGGCCACCGTCCGCGTGAGCGCCGGCTGCTGCAGTTGCGCCACCTTTAACGCCGGATCGTGCAAATAGGTCGTATACAGCGCCGGGAGAATGGCCACCGCCAGCCGCGAACGTACCAGCCCATAAAGGGTTTCGATATAGTCTACCTGGTAACGCGTCGTTAAGGTCAAACGTTGGCTTTCCACCAGCGCCGCCACCAGCCGCTGAATATTCCCCTTTGAGAAAACGGCAATATCACGGCCTACCAACTGCTTCCACGGTAAATTTGGCTGTGCAGCGAGCGGATCGTCGCGGTGCAGTACCGCCACGAACGGATCCTCGCGCAGTGGATAAACCAGTAGCTCAGCTGGTAGCGAACTGTCGATCGCGCCGATACCAAAATCAATCTCACCGCTTTGCAGCGCCCGCATTAACGCATCGTTGGTCTGGTCATGAAATTCGATGCGCAGACGCGGAAAGGCCTGCGCCAGGGTTTGCGGCAGCAGCGGAAACAGCAGCGAGCTCACCGATGGCACCAGCCCGATACGCACCGTACCATCGCCGCCCGCTTCCACAATCTGCTGCATATCAAAAAAAGAAGCCTGGGCCACGCTCAGTATCCGCTGGGCATGGGGTAAAATCGCCGACCCCAGTTCCGTCAGGGTCACCGCCGAGGCGGTACGATTGACCAGCTTGCCGCCGATCACGGTTTCAATCTGCCGCAGCGCGCTGCTGAGCGCCGGTTGGCTAATCGCCAGCCGATTGGCGGTATCGGTAAAATGGCGCAACTGAGCCAGGGTCACAAAATACTGCAGCTGCTTCAGCGAGAGCGCGGGCAAACGTTGCCAGGGTTCGTTCATTGTCAGGTTCGCTACCAATGGTCATACAGAATAACCCGAGCTTATCGGGCGATAAATTTATTCATCTGGGCAAACGTTTGCTGTGCCCCTAGAGTATCCGCATTATCCTTGTGGTGGAGTTGTTATGTCCAGCAATGCTGAAGTCCGTCGTCGCGCGGTGCAGGCCGCACGCGGCGAATCCCCGTTTGATCTGTTGCTCGTCGATGCGCAGATCGTCGATATGGCCACTGGCGAAATCCGCGACGCCGACGTTGGCATCGTTGGCGACATGATTGCCAGCGTGCATCCGCGCGGCAGCCGCGCCGACGCCCATGAAGTGCGCTCGCTGCAGGGCGGCTATCTGTCGCCTGGCTTGATGGACACCCACGTACACCTTGAAAGTTCGCATCTACCGCCCGAGCGCTACGCCGAAATCGTCCTGACGCAGGGTACCACCGCGGTGTTCTGGGACCCGCATGAACTGGCCAACGTGCTCGGCGTCGATGGCGTGCGCTACGCGGTTGATGCCAGCCGCCACCTGCCGCTACAGGTGATGGTGGCCGCGCCATCCAGCGTCCCCTCTACGCCAGGTCTCGAAATGTCCGGCGCTGATTTCGCCGGCGCTGAAATGGAAACCATGCTCGGCTGGCCGGAAGTACGCGGCGTGGCGGAAGTGATGGACATGCATGGCGTGCTAAACGGCAGCGAACGGATGCAGGAGATTGTCCAGGCCGGGCTTAACAGCGGCAAACTGATTGAGGGCCATGCCCGTGGACTCAGCGGCGCCGATTTACAGGCGTATCTCGCCGCCGGCGTCACCTCCGATCACGAACTGACTTCAGCGGCCGATGCGCTGGAAAAACTGCGCGCCGGGCTGACTATCGAAATTCGCGGCTCGCACCCCTATCTACTGCCCGATATCGTTGCGGCGTTAAAAACGCTGCCGCATCTCTCATCGCAAATCACCGTCTGCACCGATGACGTACCGCCGGATATGCTGCTGGAGAAAGGCGGCGTTATCGCCCTGCTCAACCTGCTGATTGCACACGGTTTGCCAACGGTCGATGTACTGCGTTTCGCCACCCTCAATGCGGCTATTCGCCTGCAGCGTAACGATCTTGGGCTGATTGCCGCAGGACGGCGCGCGGATCTGGTGGTGTTTGATTCGCTGGAGAAACTCGAGGCTCAGGAGGTCTATGTCGGCGGCAAACTTATCGCTCGTAACGGTCACCTGCTAACCCCCCTTGCCGCCGCGCCCGGCGTGACGCCGCCGCGTGATACCTTGCAGTTAGCCCCCCTCGATGCAGAAGATTTTATTCTGCGAATTAAGGGCATTCGCCATGGCGTCGCCCGCCTGCGCCACATCAGCGGCGCGCGCTTCACGAAATGGGGTGAAGTAGAAGTACAGATCCGCGACGGCGAAGTACAACTGCCCGCGGGCTTTAGCCTGATTTGGGTGAAGCACCGCCATGGCCGCCATCAGGCAACGCCGCAAATCGCCCTGCTCGAAGGCTGGGGCGAGCTGCGTGGCGCCATTGCCACCAGCTACTCGCATGACTCACATAACCTGGTGGTGCTCGGGCGCGATGCGAATGATATGGCGCTGGCGGCAAATCAGTTGATCGCTTCCGGCGGCGGAATGGCGCTGGCGCAACAGGGCGAGATCCTGGCCCATGTGGCGATGCCGATTGCCGGCATGCTCTCCGATCTTCCCGCCGCCGAGCTGGCGCGGCAGTTCCGCGAGCTGCGAGATTTAAGCAGTAAAGTCGCCGACTGGGAGCCGCCATACCGGGTATTTAAAGCGATTGAAGGCACCTGCCTCGCCTGTAATGCCGGGCCGCATCTAACCGATTTGGGTCTCACCGACGGCGGCAGTCGCCAGATAGTTGACCCGTTGATAGCCTGCCGGGAGACTCCGGCGCCAACTCATCACAACAATAATCCTCAGGGAGCCTGAGCATGGCCGATAACACACTTCATACTTCTGCCCGTAGCCACTGGCTGGAGCGCCGCTTTGCGCTGCACTCACGGGGCGGTTCGCTACGCACCGAATGCCTGGCCGGGATCACCGGCTTTCTCGCCGCCGCCTATTTACTGGTGGTCATTCCAGGGCTGCTGGCGATTGGCGGAATGGATAAAGGCGCCGCCACCACCGGCACCATCCTGGTCTTTGTCGCCGGTTCGTTATTAATGGCGTTTTATGCCAACCTGCCGTTTATCGTCGGTCCGGGCATTGGCGGCTCGGTACTGGTGGGGGTGACGCTGGCGGGCAGCGAAGGTATTGGCTGGCAGATTGGCCTCGGGATTGCCTGCTGGTCGGGGATCCTCTTCTTCCTGTTGACCCAATTCGGCCTGCGCGAAGTGGTCACCCGCTCGGTACCGCAATCAATTAAGCTGGGGCTCACGGCCTCGATCGGGTTATTCGTCGCGGTGCTCGGCTTTCGTAATGCCGGGCTGGTGCTGGCGAATGCCAAAACCAACGCCCTGATGCTCGGTGATTTTCTTGCCCCCGGCGCGCTGGTGGCGCTGTGCGGCCTGTTTTTGGCGATAGCGCTACAGGCGCGTAAAGTGCCAGGCGCGATATTGTGGGCTATTCTTTTTGCCACCCTGGTGGGTATTCCATTCGGCGTGACAAAGCTACCGGGCAGCTTTATTGATGTTCCGCACTCGCTGGCTCCGGTGTTCGGGCAAATCGATCTGTTGGGGGCATTAAATATCGCCTTCCTGCCGTTCCTGTTCGTCTTTTTTGCGTCCGAGTTTTTCTCGACCATGGGTACGACCCTGGCGGTCGGCGGCGAGGCGGGCTTACTGGATGAAGAAGGCAACATGCCGCAGATTAATCGCCCGTTTATGGTCGATTCGATTGCCGCCGCGCTGGGCCCGTGGGTTGGTATACCGGCGGCCACGGCGCTGATTGAATCCTCCGCGGCGGCGGAAGCCGGCGGCAAGACCGGCCTCACCGCGCTGGCGGCGGCGGTGATGTTCCTGCTGATGTTGCTGTTTACGCCGGTGGCGCTCATGATCCCGAAAGAGGCCACCGCGCCGGCGTTAATTTTGATAGGCCTGAACATGTTTAGCGGCCTGCGCAAAGTCGATCTGGGAAACTTTACCGACGGACTGCCGGTGTTAATGATGGTGATGATTACGCTAATCGCCAACAGCTTCGGCACCGGTATTGCCGGCGGGCTGCTGTTTTACATTGTCATTAAAGCGATCGCCGGCAAGTGGCGTGAAATTCCGATTGGCCTGTGGGTGCTGGCGATCCCGCTAATCTATTACTTCGCGACCTTAGTTAAGCACTAAGCGCTTCACAATGTGATTTCACCTCTTGATATAACAAACGCACCGCGGCAGAGAGCTGTTTGCGGTGCGGACAAATCATGTTCAGCGGCGTTAAATCGCCCTGAAAGTCCGGCAGCAACCGCACCAGACGCCCTTCCCGCAGGTCGTCGCTGACATCAAGAAATGATTTATAAGCGATCCCCTCTCCGGCTACCGCCAGCCGACGGATCACCTCCGCATCATCGCTCATAATCGCGCCGTTCATCTCCACGGTATGCACTTCATTACCTGAAATCAGCGGCCAGCGGTCAAAAGGGCGGCCGCGTAATACGTACAACAGCGCGCTGTGCCGGGATAACTCCTCCAGACTACTGATTTGACCGTGGCGGGCAACCCAGTGCGGTGAAGCCACCAACACCCGACGGTTTTCCGGCGCGACGGGCAGCGAGATAAACGAAGCGTCTTCGTGGTAGCCGTAGCGAAAAGCGACATCCACCGGATCTTTAAACACGTCGGTCAGATGATCGGAAAAGTGCAGCCGCAGGCGCAGCGCCGGGTGACGTTCGCGAAAAGCGCAAAATACCTTGAGCAGCAGGTTACGCCCTAGATCGGATGGCACGGCGATTTGCAGCGTGCCGCGTACTTCATCTCCTGGCGTCTGAATTTTCTGTAGTCCGGCCTGAAGGGTATCAAGCATCTGGGTGGCGTAGGGCAGCCAGGTTTCGCCCTCCGGGGTCAGGCGCAGGCTACGGGTCGAACGGGCAAAAAGACGAATGTTGAGCGTCGTCTCCAGGCGTTTGATCGCCGCGCTCACCTGCGCTGGCTGCTGCCCCGCCTCCCGCGCCGCCTCGCTAAAACTGCCTAACGCCGCCGCGCGGACAAATAAGGTCAGATCTTCCAGCCTGAACATGCCAAGTCTCCCCTGCTTCAGAATGCTCCCAAAATAGCGATTTACCGCCTAACAACGCAAGCGGGACAAGACTTCAGCCGTGTTTTGCTTACACTTTTTAAAAAACCAGTGCTTGCCATTTCAGCAGCGCTTCAGGAATGATACGAGGCTGCTATTTTGAGTCCAGGTAATATTGAGGAAAATATGCGTAAAACAAAAATGATGCTTCTGGGCGTACTTCTTGCCAGCGCCAGCGCAAGCTGGGCGGCGCCGGCCTCCGGGATTGAACAGTATGCGATGAAAGAATTCACCGCTGATTTTACCCAATTTCATATTGGCGATACCGTGCCGGCGATGTACCTCACTCCTGAGTACAACATCAAACAGTGGCAATTGCGTAACCTGCCCGCGCCGGATGCCGGCAGTCACTGGACCTATATGGGCGGCAACTACGTTCTGATCACCGACACCGAAGGCAAGATCCTGAAAGTGTATGACGGCGAGATCTTCTACCATCGCTAAGTCCTCGACGCAGGCGCAATTGCGCATTCGCCCCGGTCGCGACAGCGACTACCCTCGCCTGCGTCAGCTGTTTCTTGACGCGCGTCTTGCCTCATGGACATGGCTTAACGGCGATCAATGGCGGCTGGAAGATTTTGATGCCGTGGTGCAAGACGAACAGCTATGGGTCGCCGAATGCGGCGATGTGCTGGCAGGATTCGCCTCGGTGTGGGTTATCGACAACTTCCTGCATAACCTGTTTGTGGATCCGCAGTGGCAGGGAAAAGGCGTCGGTAGCCTGCTGCTGGAACAGGTTCAGCGCTCATTCAAGCACAGTGGTACGCTGAAGTGTCTGTCGCGAAATGAAAACGCCCTACGCTTCTACCAGCATCACGGCTGGAAACTCGAAGCACAGGGCGCGTCTCCTGACGGAGATTATTGGCTGATGCGTTACACCCAGCCTTAAACGGCGCGGAAGGCAATCTCGCTCGGGATAACCTCGCCCTGCCAGTACATCTGCGCCGCCACGCGTCCCGCCAGCTGGCGGTAGATATCGGTAAACTCGCTTTCCGGACGCGCAATAACCGTCGGCGTGCCTTTATCCAGATCTTCACGCAGCGTGATATGCAATGGCAACTGGCCTAGCAACTGAGTGTGGTACTTCGCCGCCAGCTTCTCGGCGCCGCCGGTGCCGAAGATAGGCTCGTGGTGGCCACAGTTGCTGCAGATATGCATGCTCATGTTTTCCACGATCCCAACGACCGGCACTTCTACTTTCTCAAACATCACGATGCCTTTTTTGGCGTCGATCAGCGCGATGTCCTGCGGCGTCGTCACCACCACCGCGCCGGTTACCGGAATGTTCTGCGCCAGGGTCAGCTGGATGTCGCCAGTTCCCGGCGGCATATCCAGCACCAGGTAATCCAGATCCGGCCACAGCGTCTCCTGCAGCATCTGCATCAGCGCCTTGCTGGCCATCGGGCCGCGCCACACCATGGCGTTGTCATCGGTCACCAGATATCCGATGGAGTTCGTCGCCAGGCCATACTTCATAATCGGCGCCATATGGGTGCCATCCGGTGATGTCGGGCGGCTGTCTTCCGCGCCAAGCATGGTCGGAATCGACGGACCATAGATGTCGGCATCAAGGATACCCACTTTGGCCCCTTCCGCCGCCAGCGCCAGCGCGAGGTTGACGGCGGTAGAGGATTTGCCCACCCCGCCTTTACCGGAACTGACGGCGATGATGTTTTTCACGCCATTAATACCCGGCTGGTTTTTCACCCGCTTCAGGGTGGCGATACTGTGAGAGAGCTTCCAGTCGATGGCTTTCGCGCCGGTGATACGCAGCAGCTCGGCGCTGCATTGCTCCTTCAACGCCTCAAACGCGCGGGTCCAGACGAACGGCATTTGGATCTCGATATGCACGGTATCGTCAAGCCAGGCGACATGGTGCAGCGCCTTTAGCGTGGTGAGGTTATGTTTCAAGGTTGGGTGCTGGAAATTAGCCAGAGTCCCGGCGACCATCGCGCGTAGACGTTCGGGGGATTTGGCCTGGGATTGCGAACTCATCCCGACTCCTTTGTTATTGTGAGTTGATTCTTGTCCGTTAAGTTTACCTGAAAGGGAATAATTCCCCCACAATAAGCTTTGGGCTTACCAAATTATTGCCTTTCAGGTAACATCAAAAGCCCTTTTTACAACAGAAGATGTAATGCCCACTATGACTCAAGTCGCGAAAAAAATTCTGGTAACGTGCGCGCTGCCGTACGCCAACGGCTCTATCCACCTCGGCCACATGCTGGAGCACATCCAGGCTGATGTCTGGGTCCGTTACCAGCGAATGCGCGGCCACGAAGTCAACTTCATCTGCGCCGACGACGCCCACGGCACCCCGATTATGCTGAAAGCGCAGCAGCTTGGCATCACCCCGGAGCAGATGATTGGCGAGATGAGTCAGGAGCATCAGACCGATTTTGCCGGTTTCGATATCAGCTACGACAACTATCACTCGACGCACAGCGACGAGAACCGCGAGCTGTCGGAGCTTATCTATACCCGTCTGAAAGAAAACGGTTTTATTAAAAACCGCACCATCTCTCAGCTCTACGATCCGGAAAAAGGCATGTTCCTGCCTGACCGTTTCGTCAAAGGCACCTGTCCGAAGTGTAAATCTCCGGACCAGTATGGCGATAACTGCGAAGTCTGCGGCGCGACCTACAGCCCAACTGAGCTCATCGATCCGAAATCTGTAGTATCCGGCGCGACGCCGGTGATGCGTGAATCCGAGCACTTCTTCTTCGACCTGCCGTCCTTTAGCGAAATGCTGCAGGCGTGGACCCGCAGCGGCGCGCTGCAGGAGCAGGTGGCGAACAAAATGCAGGAGTGGTTCGAATCCGGTCTGCAACAGTGGGATATTTCCCGTGACGCGCCGTACTTTGGCTTTGAAATTCCCAACGCGCCGGGCAAATACTTCTACGTCTGGCTGGATGCGCCGATCGGTTATATGGGTTCCTTTAAGAATCTGTGCGATAAACGCGGCGACACGGCCAGCTTCGATGAATACTGGAAGAAAGATTCCAGCGCCGAGCTGTATCACTTCATCGGTAAAGACATTGTTTACTTCCACAGCCTGTTCTGGCCGGCCATGCTGGAAGGCAGCAATTTCCGTAAGCCGACCAACCTGTTCGTTCACGGCTATGTCACGGTAAACGGCGCCAAGATGTCCAAATCGCGCGGCACCTTTATCAAAGCCAGCACCTGGCTGAACCATTTCGACGCCGACAGCCTGCGCTACTACTACACCGCTAAGCTCTCTTCGCGCATTGATGATATCGACCTGAACCTGGAAGACTTTATCCAGCGCGTTAACGCCGATATCGTTAACAAAGTGGTGAACCTGGCTTCGCGTAACGCCGGCTTTATCAATAAGCGCTTCGACGGCATGCTCTCCGCCGAACTGGCTGACCCGGCGCTGTATAAAACCTTCACCGATGCGGCTGCCGCTATCGGCGAAGCGTGGGAAAGCCGCGAATTCGGTAAAGCCATCCGCGAAATTATGGCGCTGGCCGACGTCGCTAACCGCTATGTTGACGAGCAGGCGCCGTGGGTGGTGGCAAAACAGGAAGGCCGCGACGCCGATCTGCAGGCAATCTGCACCATGGGGCTGAACATGTTCCGCGTGCTGATGACCTGGCTGAAGCCAGTTCTGCCGGGTCTGAGCGCGCGCGCTGAAGCGTTCCTCAACACCGAGCTGAGCTGGGACGCCATCCAGCAGCCGCTGCTGGCGCACAAGGTTAACGCCTTCAAAGCGCTGTACAACCGCATTGAGATGAAACAAGTCGAAGCGCTGGTGGAGGCCTCTAAAGAAGAAGTGAAAGCCGCCGCCGCGCCGGTGACTGGCCCGCTGGCCGATGATCCGATTCAGGAAACTATCGCCTTTGACGATTTCGCCAAGGTGGATATGCGTATCGCGCTGATTGAAAACGCCGAGTTCGTCGACGGTTCCGATAAGCTGCTGCGCCTGACTCTCGATCTCGGCGGCGAGAAGCGTAACGTCTTCTCCGGCATCCGCTCCGCCTACCCGGACCCGCAGGCGCTCATTGGCCGCCTGACGGTGATGGTCGCCAACCTGGCGCCGCGTAAAATGCGCTTCGGCATCTCCGAAGGGATGGTGATGGCCGCCGGCCCTGGCGGGAAAGATATCTTCCTGTTAAGCCCTGACAGCGGCGCACAGCCGGGTCAGCAGGTTAAATAACCTCCGTAAAAGCGCTGCTCCGGCAGCGCTTTTTTTATGAATTCCGAAAATGCCCTTCCAACTGCTAAACCCACTCTTAGATTAGGTGATTAACTGATAGCATCAACGAAACTGGATAAAAACACAGGGACGTTGCATGACAACAGATACCTCGCCGGATACCCCTTGCCGCCCGTGGCTGGCCGATGATGCGCAGATAACGCTACCGAAAAAGCTTGCCAAAGAAGCGCTGAGCCATCGCCGCTGGCCGGGTGAAGCGGTATCCAATGCTAAAGACGTCAACAGGCTGAACGGCCTCGCTCACGGTTTAAACCGGCCATACAAAAAAACCGTTTCCTTTGATTACAGTGACTGTTCGCCGGAATGGCAGCAGGTCATCGCCGAGGCGCTGTCGCTCATTGACACCGAACTTAACACCACCTTACCGCCGCAAGTTCTAGCGGTTCTGGTTGCGCTAAAAAATGATAATAATCCGCAAGGCACTCAGGATTTACAGGATCATATCGTTGAACAAGGCGGGCTGGAATATGCCACCGAGGTAGTTATTGCGCTGCAGTTTATTCACCCCGTATACGATTATGGCGACGATCGGGTCAACTTCTTGCCATCAAATCAGCCTCCAAATTATCTGCATTCGTATTCCGTTTTCGAATGGCGACTGCGGAAGCACCTTTCTCTCGCGGATGAAGCGCTATGGCAACGCTGCGCTGATAAACTGATTACCGCCCAGCCCGCCATGCCAGCCTGGCGCCAGCCGCTGGTTTCTCTTCTGTTGCCGGAAAAACCCGATATCGCTCGCGATACTGCCGCACGCCTTCACGGACAGCCCACTCTCGGTATGCTGGAATGGCTGAAGCTGGCGGCTACTGATGCGCCAACGCTGGCGATATTAGATAACTATCCGCATTTAGATATCTTTAATGATTATTACGTTGGCAAAACTTGCTGCGCCACACTGTTACAGGAGCAGGGGCTCCCTGCTCTCGCCCGCCTCGCACCTTACGCCCACGGCGATATCTGCGGTGAGGCGCTGACTCATATCAACCATCCGCAGGCCCTGGGCCTGCTGATTGACGCCAGCGGGCAGAGCAAACGCGCCTTTGAGCGAATGAATAAAGCCAGCGAGCGCTTCCCGCACGCCATGCTGGCGGCGCTGGCGGAGCGGTTAGCGCAAAAGAACGATTCACGCTGGCAAACCCTGCTGGTCGTTCTGCTTAACAGCCAGCCTGAAATCGTCACGCGGGTGACGCCATGGCTGTCGGCGCAGGCGCTGGCCGTCGTAGAACACGGCCAGCAGCAGCTAAATCAGCGCACTGAGAGCGCCAGCAACGACCAGCTCCCGGCTGTACTGGTCTCTCCGCCGTGGGCGGCGAAGAAGAAAAAGGTGACGGTTCCGGTACTGGCACTTGTACCGCTCTCGCTGGATCCTGTCTGTTCACTATCGGAGGAAGAACGCGAAGTTCTGCTGAAGAAAGAGAACTGGGATCCAACAGATATTGAAGACAGCGCAGCAGATTTCCTCTCCACGCTGGGCTTCAGACGTTGGGATGGCTTTAGCGTTAAGAAAGTCATAGATTCAGCATTGGATGCCTGGCAGGGTGAAGATTATCCCGCGTTAATTGAAGCATTTAAAACGTTCCATCATCCCTATCGGGGCGAATGGAATCTCTACAGACTCTCGGTACTCGAACCAGAAAAAGCACTCCGGGTCTGGAATTACTTAAGCCAGCAGCCTCATCACGGCGCAAGGCGAGTGATGCTGTACCTGGGCCTCGCCGGGTTACCGGGCTTCACCCATTCCCTCTCGCGCTACCCGGAGATAAACGTCCCGCTTGCACAGTGGTTTGGCGCCAGCGAACTGGCGCCGGCCATCGCCCGCGCCTTCAGCAAGCTGAAAAGCATGCGCGACGAAGCCCGCCTGTGGCTGCTGGCCTACCCGCAGCACGCCATTACCGGTCTGCTGCCCGCCGCCTTCGGCAAAGCCGGCGAAGCCCGAGACTGCGCCCGTCAGGCGCTACGGCTGCTGGTTGATAATGGCCATCAAGCGCTGATGGAACAGATCGCCGGGCGTTACCAACAGCCCGAAGTGATGGTCGCACTCGCCGCCCTACAGGCACTTGACCCGCTGGACAACCACCCGAGTAAAATCCCCTCCCTGCCTGGTTTCTGGCTGCCCACGCTGTGGGCCCGTCCGCGGCTGCGCGAGAACGACCTGCCGCTCTCCGACGATGCCTTAAAGCATCTCGGCGCGATGCTGCGTTTTCCGCAGGATGAGGGGCTGTATCCCGGCCTGCTGCAGGTCAAAGCCGCCTGCACCCCGGCCTCGCTGGCCGCCTTCGCCTGGGACCTGTACCTCGCCTGGGAGGCTGCCGGCGCGCCGTCGAAAGAGAGCTGGGCCTTCAGCGCGCTGGGCGTATTGGGCGATGATGATACCGCCCGTAAGCTGACGCCCCTTATCCGTGCCTGGCCCGGGCAGTCACAGCACAAACGCGCCACCGCCGGGCTGGATATTCTCGCCGCCATCGGCAGCGATATCGCCCTGATGCATCTCAACGGCATCGCGCAGAAGCTCAAATTCAAGGCCCTGCAGACCCGGGCGCGGGAAAAGATTCAGCACATTGCCGACAGCCGCCAGCTGACCGTCGCCGAACTGGAAGACCGCCTGGCGCCGGATTTAGGCCTTGACGAACAGGGCTCGCTGACGCTCGATTTTGGCCCCCGCCGCTTCAGCGTCAGCTTCGATGAAGCCCTCAAACCCTTCGTGCGCGATGAAAAGGGCAGCCGCCTTAAGGACCTGCCGAAACCGAACAAAAGCGATGATGCAACCCTCAGCGCCGAAGCCGTCGGGCGCTACAAGGCGCTGAAAAAGGATGCCCGCACCGCGGCGGCGCAGCAGATTGCCCGCCTCGAGTCGGCCATGTGCCAGCGCCGGCGCTGGACGGCGGAAAACTTCCGCCTGTTCCTCGTCGAACATCCGCTGGTCCGCCATCTCATCCGTCGGCTGGTATGGGGCGTTTATGGCGACGACGACGCCCTGCAGGCCTGCTTCCGGGTGGCGGAAGATAACAGCTACAGCACCGCCGGTGACGACCTGTTCACCCTGCCGCAGGGCAATATCACCATCGGCCTGCCGCACGCGCTGGAAATCGACGCCGCAGATGCCGCCGCCTTCGGCCAGCTGTTCGCCGACTACCAGTTGCTGGCGCCGTTCCGCCAGCTTGACCGCCACGTCTGGGCGCTGAGCGACGCGGAGCTCACAGCCACTTCGCTCAGCCGCTGGGCCGGACGCAAAGCGCCGGGTGGCCGCATCGCGGGGCTGGCCAACAAAGGCTGGCTGCGCGGCCAGCCGCTGGACGGCGGCTGGATCGGCTGGATGCTGAAACCGCTGGGGCCGTGGACGCTGGTCGTTGAACTTAAAGAAGGCTTTGCGGTTGGCGCATCACCTGATGAGTACAGCGCCGAACAACAGCTGGACGATATCTGGCTGTGGCACGGCGAGGCGAGCAACTTTGGCTGGGGCACTCAAACGCCGCAGAAAAAACCGTTCTCGGTGCTGGATCGCATCACCCTCAGCGAAGCCGTCAACGATATCCAGGCGCTGTTTGATTAAGCATAAGGAAGGAACATGAGCCATACCGCAAGAGAAAATAATAATCATTCTGGGTTGCCGAAAATTTTGCTGTCGCCACCGTGGCGCAGCAAAAAAACCAAAAAAACCAGCCTGCGCCTTGAGCTGGCGGTGCTGTGTATTCCACCGCAAGAACAGTGGTTACCTGGAGAAAAAGAGGCGCTGGCGGCAGCGGAACCGGCATGTTTCTTTAATCGCCAGCCATTGACGGAGCGGATCGCCAAACGGGGTAGCGACATCGTGTTGCGTGAACTGGGTTTTGAGGTCATGGATTATCTGTTCCATCAATACACCCTGGCAGGCTGTCAGGATCATCTGGACTCATGGGTCAGTTTTACGCAACCTGACTGGCAACAAGAAGCGATTAGCGCACTTAACAACGCTGATAGCGAAGGCCTGCTCCTCGCCTGGCGGCGCTACCAGGAAGGCGACTATAAGCCTAACGACTGCTGGAATCTATACCTGCTAGCACAGCTGCCGCGCGAACAACTGCTAACGCTATGGCAACGAATAAATGAGGAGAAATTCCGCTACGTTGGCGCAGACTATGTGCTAAGCATTCTCGGCGTCGACGCGCTGCCCGGCCTGCTGCTGGCGCTACAGCAGCGGCCCAAAGAGATCTTCCCCCTACTGATCCATATCGGCGCCGCTGAACTGGCGCTACCAATCGCCCGAGCCTGGCACCGCTTGCAGGCGCAGAGTCAGCTCGCTCGCCAGTGGCTGCTACAGTGGCCGGAACATGCCGCCGCCGCATTAATCCCAGTCGCCTTCGGCAAAGCTGGCGATCATCGGGAGGCAGCCATTAACGCCCTACGTTTGCTGTCTCAACAAGGTCACCTCGAACGGTTGAAATCCGTCGCCTTACGCTGGGATGAGCCGCAGCTATGGCCTGTGCTGGAACAATTGCTCACTCAGAATCCGCTGGAAAACTACCCGGCGCGAATCGCGAAAGCGCCCGATTTCTGGCAGCCCGCGCGGTGGCGCAGGCCGCGGCTTATCGTAAACGACCAACCGCTAACCGACGACGCATTAGAGGTCCTCGGCGAAATGTTGCGTATGTCGCAGGCGGGCCCGGTATACTGCGGGCTGAATATCATCAAAGCCGTCTGTCAGCCGCAGACGTTGGCCGCCTTCGCCTGGGATTTGTTCAGTGCCTGGCAAAACGCGGGGGCCCCGGCGAAAGAGAATTGGGCTTTCCAGGCTTTAGGAATATTGGGTGACGAAAGTACGGTCCGCGAATTAACACCGCTGATTCTCAGCTGGCCTCAGGAAGGAAAATCAGCCCGCGCCTCCAGAGGGTTGACGCTGCTTAGCCGCATTGGCAACGATACGGCGCTCATGCACTTGTATCACATCGCCCAACGCGCGAAATCCCGCCCGTTATATGAAAACGCAGAGCAGCAGCTAAAAGTCATCGCCGAGGCCCGATGCCTTAGCGAGGAGCAGTTAAAAGACCGGATGGTCCCCATGCTGGGGCTGAACGCGTCGCAACCGCTGGTCTTTGATTTTGGCCCCCGGCAGTTCAGCGTACGCTTTGACGAACATCTCCAGTTAATCATTACCGATCGGCAGGGCGTCCGACAAAAAACCATGCCGCGCCTACGCGAGGATGACGATCCGCTAAAAGCGCCAGAAGCGCTGGCCCGCCTCAAAGGGCTGAAGAAAGATGCCGCCCAGGCGGCGAAACAGCTACTACCGCATCTGGAGAATGCCTTTCGGCTGGCCAGACGCTGGACAGTTGCCGAATTTCAGACCCTGTTCGTTAACCACCCGCTCACCTGCCATTTAACCCGGCGGCTACTATGGGGAATCTACACGACGCAAGAGCCCAACCATTTGCTAAATGCTTTTCGCGTCGCGGCGGAAGGCGATTACTGCGATGCGCAAGACAATTCCATTGACCTTCCGGCACAGGCGCTTATCGGCATCGCCCATCCGCTGGCGATGAGCGCCGAACTACGCTCAACGTTTGAGCAAGTCACAACCGACTACCAGCTAACGCCGCCCTTCCCTCAGCTCTTACGCCCGATTGTGCAATTGACGCCAGAAGAGGGCTCGACGAGGTTGCTCACGCGCTGGCAGGGGAAAAGCGCTACCTGCGGCCAGCTATTGGGAATACGCTATCGCGGCTGGCAGCAGGAGAGCGATACCAACTTTTGCTACTCGCTTCCGCCTTACCGATTAATGCTGACGATTTCTCCGGGATTTGCGCCCTATGGCATCGATGCCAACGCCCGCCATCAGTTTGCCGAAATCACGCTGTACGGCGGCGAATCACCTGCCGCATTTTCGCAGCTTGACCAATGCATACTCAGCGAGGCGCTGAGCGCCATCGATGCCATCTTCCGCTAAATCAACACGCGCAAAAGGAAAAGGAATGTCACACCAGGAAAACCCTCTTCAGCGCCCACCGGCCGCCACGCGCTACGCCGAGGAACTCGCCCGACTAAAACAGAGTGATGACGCCCCCTGCCCGCCAGGCTGGTTGTTAAGCCTGCCAGCGGCGCGAGCCTTTATCCTCGGCGATGATACACGGGGTATTAGCCGTAAAATCGTGATCGGCCCCGCCGCCGTCGAACGCATGCTGGTGACGCTCGCCACCGGGCGCGGCCTGATGTTGGTTGGCGAGCCAGGAACGGCGAAATCACTGCTCTCAGAGCTACTGGCCACCGCCATTTGTGGCGATGCCGGGCTGACCATTCAGGGCGGGGCATCGGTAACAGAGGATCAAATCAAGTACGGCTGGAACTACGCGCTGCTGATTAACCAGGGTCCGTCGCCGCAGGCGCTGGTCCCTGCTCCGCTTTACCAGGGCATGCGCGACGGTAAAATCGTTCGCTTCGAAGAGATCACCCGCACGCCGCTGGAGGTGCAGGACTGCCTGTTAGGGATGCTCTCCGATCGGGTGATGGCGATACCGGAACTCACCGGCGACGAGAGCCAGCTGTATGCCCGTGCGGGCTTTAACATTATTGCTACTGCCAACACCCGCGACCGCGGCGTCAACGAGATGAGCGCGGCGTTGAAGCGCCGCTTCGACTTTGAAACCGTCTTTCCAATCATGGATTTCCAGCAGGAGCTGGAGCTGGTCGCCAGCGCATCCGCCCGGTTACTGGCGCATAGCGGGATTCCGCATAAGATTCCAGATGCGGTACTCGAACTACTGGTCCATACCTTTCGCGACCTGCGCGCCGACGGTGACAAAAAAACCTCCATGGATACCCTCAGCGCGATAATGTCCACCGCTGAAGCGGTCAACGTCGCCCATGCCGTCGGCGTTCGCGCCTGGTTCCTTGCCAACCGCGCTGGCGAGCCTACCGACCTGGTGGACTGCATCGCCGGCACCATCGTTAAAGACAACGAGGACGATCGCGCCCGCCTGCGCCGATATTTTGAACAACGCGTCGGCAAACATAAAGAAGCCCACTGGCAGGCCTATTATCAGGCTCGTCACCGGCTGCCTTGAGGGAAGCGCTATGTCTGAGCAGCCGTTAATCATCGGTATTCGTCACCATAGTCCGGCCTGCGCGGCGCTGGTCAAAGAGAGCATACTCGCCGTCCGCCCCCGGTGTGTGCTGATTGAAGGCCCGGCGGATTTTAACAGCCGCATTGAGGAGCTTTTTTTGCCTCATCAGTTACCGGTGGCGATCTACAGCTACAGCCAGTCCACGAATGATACCTCCCCAGGCCGCGGCGCCTGGACGCCTTTTGCCGAGTTCTCGCCCGAGTGGCAAGCTCTGATGGCGGCAAAAGAGATCGGCGCGCAAACGCGTTTTATCGATCTCCCGGCGTGGGCGCAAACCGAGAACGATGACGATGATTCTCAGATCCGCCAGCGCGCCGATCGGCAACGCTTGCTACAGGCAAGCGGCATGGAGAATAGCGACACGCTATGGGATCATCTGTTCGAAGATGAGACCCAGCGAACCACCCTGGCGTCAGCGCTGGAACACTATTTTTTCCGCTTGCGCGGCGGTGAGCCCGGCGGCGAAAACAGCCGTCAGCGTGAAGCGTATATGGCGCGCTGGCTGGCGTGGGCGATGCAACAAAACGATGGGCCGGTGGTGGTGGTATGCGGGGGTTGGCACGCCCCGGCGCTGGTCGCCAGCTGGCGCGATTGCCCGGCTCAGGCGCAGGAACCCGCACTCCCGCAACCAGGCGCCGACATCGTCACCGGTTGTTATCTGACACCCTACAGCGAAAAACGCCTCGACGTCTTAAGCGGCTATCTTTCCGGTATGCCGGCTCCGGTCTGGCAAGGCTGGTGCTGGCGGTTTGGGCTACAGCACGCTGGCGAAAAACTGCTGCAGGCCATACTTGGCAATCTGCGCCAGCGCCGCCTGCCAGCTTCCACCGCCGATCTGGCCGCCGCGCACCTACGCGCAATGGCGCTGGCGCAACTGCGCGGGCATCGTCTGCCGCTGCGCAGCGACTGGTTGGATGCGCTTGCCGGAGCATTGCTCAAAGAGGCGCTCGACGCCCCGCTTCCCTGGAGCTACCGCGGCGTGATTCTCCCCAACACCGATCCGCTGCTGCTGACAATAATTGATACGCTGGCGGGAAGCGGTTTCGGTCAGTTGGCGTCAGGCACTCCGCAGCCGCCGTTGCCGCAGGACGTCAGTCGCGAACTGGCCCGCCTCGCGATTCCCCTGCCCGGCCAGTTGCATCTCGACCGCTATGAGAACAACGGGTTGGCGCAAAGCCAGGTGCTACACCGTCTCGCTATCCTGCGTATCCCAGGTATTCAGCGCCTCCAGGGTAATGCCACTTCGTTATCCGGCGACGGCGTGGAAATCTGGTCGCTAACCCATCCGCTGGAACAACATGCCGCGCTCATTGAGAGCGCCCGCTACGGCGGCACCCTAATGGAAGCCGCCCGTCACTATCTTGAAGCGGAAATGCTGGAAGCCGTCGGCATTCGCCGCCTCGCCGAGTGTCTGAGCCAGGCGGCGCTGGCGGGGCTTTCCGCCTTCAGCCATCAGCTACTGGCACAGCTGGCGCAATTGATTGCCGAAGAGAGCCGTTTTGCCGAAATGGGCCCGGCGCTGGAAATCTTATATGCTCTATGGCGGCTGGACGACGCCAGCGGCATGCAGGGTTCAGCGGTGCTGCAAACCACCCTGAGCGCGGCGCTGGATCGCGCGCTGTGGCTATGCGAAACCCGTTGTCAACCCGACGAAGCCCAGTTCCACGCCCATCTGTACAGTTGGCAGACGCTGTGCCATATTCTGCGCGATCTTCGCTGCGTGAACGCGCTTTCTGGACTGACACCAGACGCCGCGCTCGCGCTACTGCAGCGCCGTCTTGCCGCCGTCGATGCCGCCCCTGTTGACCGGGGCGCGGCGCTGGGCGCGCTTATCCGTCTTGAACACCCCTCAGCTAACGCGCAGACGGCGCTGGAGCTACTGGCGCAACTCCCTGCGCAACGGCTCGGCGAAACCCTGCACGGCATGCTGGCGCTGGCGCGCCATCACCTTGCCAGTCAACCCACATTCATCGTTGGTTTCAGCGCGCTGTTAGCACAGCTTGCCGAGGAGGAGTTTATTCTCGCCCTCCCCGATTTACGTGCGGCGATGGCCTGGTTGCCGCCGCGCGAACGCGGCGCGCTGGCGCAGCAGGTGCTCGCGCACTATCACCTGACGGCGCTGCCGGCACAGGCGTTACAAACGCTAAGCAGCTCGCCGGAAGTCATCGCCCGTCACCACCAACAAGAACAGCAGGCGCGGGAAACGCTGGCTCACTGGGGAATTTACTAATGCACTCTCTTGCCGATTTACTGACCTCCACCGAACTTCAGCGCTGGCGGCTGGTGCTGGGCGAGGCCGCCGAAAGCAGCCTTGGCGGCCTGAGCGAGCAGGCGCGCCAGATTGATCACACGCTGGAGTGGCTATACGGTCGCGATCCGCAACGGTTGGCGCGCGGCGAGCGTTGCGGCACGCTGGACAGTTCAAACCTGACCACCCCGGAGTGGATCAACGCTGTTCATACCCTCTTTCCGCAGCAGGTTATCGAACGCCTGGAGAGCGACGCCGTGTTGCGCTACGGCATTGACGATGTCGTGACCAATCTGGATGTACTGCAACGTATCCCCCCTTCCGAAAGCCTGCTGCGCGCGGTGTTACACACCAAACATCTGATGAACCCGGAAGTATTACATGCTGCTCGCCAGCTGGTACGTCAGGTCGTTGAACAGATCATGACCCGGCTGGCTAAAGCGGTACGTCAGGCGTTTTCCGGCGCCCGCGATCGCCGCCGCCCATCACGGCAACCGCTGGCGCGTAATTTTGATTTTAAAAACACGCTGCGCGCCAACCTCAAACACTGGGATCCGCAGCGCGGCAGGCTGTACATTGAATCGCCACGCTTTATCAGCCGCATTAAACGTCACAGCGAACAATGGCAGCTTATCCTGCTGGTGGATCAGAGCGGGTCGATGGTGGATTCGGTGATTCATTCCGCGGTGATGGCTGCCTGTCTGTGGCAGTTGCCGGGCATTCGCACCCATCTGGTGGCCTTCGATACCGAAGTCGTTGATCTGACCGCCGACGTAGCCGACCCGGTGGAACTGTTGATGAAAGTCCAGCTTGGCGGCGGCACGCATATCGCCCGTGCGGTGGAGTACGCGAGCCAGCTCATCGAACAACCGGCAAAAAGCGTTATCGTGCTGGTAAGCGATTTCTTCGAGGGCGGCACGCGATTGCAACTGATCCGCCAGGTGAAACAGTGCGTACGAAACGGCAGCAAAGTGCTGGGGCTGGCAGCGCTTGATAGCAATGCTTTCCCGAGCTATGACCATGATACCGCGCAGGCTCTGGTGAATGCCGGGGCGCAGATTGCCGCCATGACGCCCGGCGAGCTGGCGGCGTGGCTGGCGGAGAATTTACAATCATGACCCTGGTACGCGCGGAACTACTTGAACTCACCCCGCAGGCGCTGACTGCGCTCAGCAACGCAGGTTTCGTCAAACGCAGCCTCAAAGAACTGGATGGCGGAAATATTCCCGAACTGGCGCAGCAAAGCGACGGTACATTGACCGCCCACTTTAGCGACGGCGTCCACACCCGGCTGGCGCGGGGACAATCGCTCAAACAGGCTATCTGTAGCTGCGGCGCCAGCGGTATGTGTCGCCATCGGGTCATGCTGGTATTGAGCTACCAGCGCGCTAACGCCAGCGCAAATGCAGGAGCAGATGAAAGCGCACAGCGCTGGAGCCCTTCGCGGTGGCTGCCTGAACTCGCTACGCTGCCTGATGCTACGCGGCGGCGTGCGCAACTGCTGGCGGCTCAAGGGTTGACGCTAGAACTGTTCTGCCTCCCCGGCGAACCGCCTGCCGCTAAATTACCCATGAGCGATGTCCGTTTCTATTCCCGCAGCAGTCTGCGTTTTGCTCGCTGTGACTGCGTGGAAGGCACGCTATGCGAACACGTCGCGCTGGCGGTGCAGGCCTTTGCCGATGCCGAGTCACGGCAACCCGGTTTTCACCACCTGATGTGGCAATCTCATCGTCAGAAATCTGAGCCTGACGGCGGACCATTCGCCACCTCCCAGGGCGAAGCCTGCCGGCGGGCGTTACAGCGACTTATCGATATCCTGTGGCAAGGCGGCCTCAGCCAGCCCCCCATCAGCTACGATGCCGCATTCAGCCAGGCGCAAAAAGCGGCGCAAAGCGTCGGCTGGCGCTGGGTGGAAAGCGCGCTGGCGCAGATCCGTTCTGGCGTAGATGCCTTTCAACAGCGGGCCAGCGACTACCACCCCGCATCATTCCTGGCGCAACTGGCCGCGCTCGATGGCCGCCTGCGAAGCGCGGGCTGGATGGCGCAACTCGATCGGGATAAGGTCGTGCCGCCATTACCGTGGCGCAATATCGTCGGTCTCGGGGTGGCTGGTGAAACCCAACTTGACCATCTGCGGCTCGTGTCATTGGGTATGCGCTGCTGGCAGGATAGCCAACGGTACGGGCTACGAATTTGGTATTGCGATCCGGACACCGGTAACATCCTGCAGCTGTCGCGCAGCTGGCCGCTAGCGGAGCGTATGCAGATCCCTGCCTGGCAGCGGCGAATCTTTAGTTTTCAGGCCAGCGCGCTGGCGGGTGGGCAAATCATCTCGCAAGCGGCGCGTCGAACCGCCAACGGCGAGCTGCTGCTCGGTAGCCGCCAGCGTCTCAGCAGCAATGTTCCGCTGACGGCGGATGCCTGGCGTTTGCTCGCACCGCCGCTGCGCCAGCCGGGAGTGAGCGCATTACGTCAACATCTACGAGATCGTCCGCCCGCCTGCGTGCGCCCACTCAGCCAGGTCGATAATTTATTTATACTGCCGGTGGGAGAATGCCTTGCACTCGGCTGGGATGCTTCGCGGCAAACGCTGGATGCGCAAGTGCAGAGCGGCGACAACAACGACGATATTCTGCATTTGTCGCTACCGGCCTCCGCCAGCGCGCCTTTCGCTGTCGAACGCATGGCCGCGTTACTGCAGCAGCAGGACGATCCGGTCTGTCTGGTCTCTGGGTTGGTCTCCTTCAATAGCGGTACGTTAACGCTTGTGCCTTTAACGATGATAACCCGTACTCGCGCCTGGGCGCTGGACGGCGAAGCGAGCGCGGTCGGACCGCTACCATCAGCCGGCCTACAGCCTGCTCTATCCGCGGCGCAAAGCCTGCTGCTGCGCGGCCAGGAGCTGCTTATACAGATCCTACATAACGGCCTGCGCTATCAGCAGCAAAATCTGTTTTGCGAGGCGCAAAGGCTCAGCGGCGAGCTGGCAAATAGCGGCTTTCAACAGCTAGCCCGCCTGTACCGGCAGCTGATTGAGAACGGCACGGCAACCACCAGCGAGACGCTTAATACAATAATCCACCTCAGTGAACAACTGGCGATGAAACTCGATTAATTGCAAAAAGGCCGTAACATAATCGTTGCGCTGGCTATAGTATTGATAGCCGCCGCTCTGGGGCGCAATACCACTCAACATAGGGAATCGTGATGAAATTTAACCGCAAGATGGCTGGCGTGCTGGCCGTATCTGTTCTGCTGGCGGCCCTCGCCGGCTGCGATAATAAAAAAGAAGAGAGTAAAACCTTTGCGCTGAATACCAACGGCGTCGAACTCAGCTTTACCTACCACTATGACGGCGACAAAGTATTGCGTCAGGATGCCGACAACACCATTCCCTATAAATCGATCGGCGCCGAAAATAAAGAACAGGCGCGGGCCATTATTGAGCCGATTAGCAGCGTGTATCGTAATCTACAGGGCGTAGAACAGACCATCGACTATAAAGATTCCTATGCGCTTGAGCATCTGACCGTGGATTTTAGCAAAGCGAAAATCAGCGAGCTGTGCAAACTGCCGGGCTCGATGTTCACCGACTGCTCACAGCAGTTTGTTTCACTATCGGTGTCAACTAAATTGCTGGAATCGCAGGGTTTTAAAGAGGTGAAGAAGTAAAGAGGTGCAGGGCCCGGGCGCAGGCCCGGGTCAAGTCAGGCGCTTAGCCTTTGGCGTGCTCGCGTTCGGTAAGACCGCGCAGGAAATAGCGCAAAAACTGATCGCCGCATTCGCGGTAGTTTTTGTGGTCCGGCGCGCGCATCATGGCGGTGATTTCCGGCATCGACACGCGGAATTTTTGCTGAGTCAGGATCGCCAGAATATCGTCGGTCTTCAGCGAGAAAGCGATACGCAATTTTTTCAGTACGATATTGTTATTCACCCGGCGTTCAACCGCCAGCGGCGGCGCTGATTCGTCTTTGCCGCGCTTATCGTAAATCAGGCCATTGAGAAAATTCGACAGCACGACATCCGGGCAACGCGCAAACCCTTCTTCGTCTTCTTTTTTCAGCCAGGGTACCAGCTGTTCCGCACTCACCGGCGCATCCGCCAACGCAAAGATGCGTACCAGGCCGTTATTGTTGGTTTTCAGGGTGTAGCGCAGGCTACGTAAAATATCGTTACTGATCATAATGCCTTCATGATGAAAAATGCTGGCGCTAAGTCTACCATGATTCCGCGTTTTTACAGCCCAATCGCCTCCTTCAGGCTTTTCAGATAGCGGCGGCTGACCGGCACCGTTTGCCCGGCGCGCATTAACAATTCCGCCTGCCCATTCTCCTCAAGGCGGATCTCCTTCAAATGCGCCATGTTAACGAGATATTGACGGTGGCAGCGCAACAGCGGCGTACGGCTTTCAAGCGTACGCAAAGTCAGTTCGGTAAACCCTTCTTTGCCTTCGCTATCAGTGACGTAAATCCCGCTCATCCGGCTACTCACAAAAGCCACATCTTCCATCTGCAGCAACCAGATGCGGCTGTGACCGGTGCAGGGAATGTACTTCAGCGCCTGCCGGGCATCATCCAACAGGGATACATCCTGCAGGCTGCGCTCCTGGCGCAGGCGGCTCAGGGTTTTCTCCAGCCGGGCGTTTTCGATCGGCTTGAGCAGATAATCAAAGGCGTGCTCTTCAAAGGCCTTCACCGCATATTCATCGAAGGCGGTTAAAAAGACGATATAGGGGCGGTGCTCTGGATCGAGCATACCAACCATCTCCAACCCACTGATGCGCGGCATTTGAATGTCCAGAAACAGCACGTCGGGACGCAGCTTATGCACCGCGCCAATCGCCTCGACGGCGTTGCCGCATTCGCCGACGATATCAATATCGCTTTGCGCCTCCAGCAGAATGCGCAGATTTTCCCGCGCCAGCGGCTCATCATCGACGATTAAAACTTTTAGCATGCATTCTCCTCCAGAGGCAGTCGCAGCGTAATGCGGGTAAAATGTTCCGCTTCGCAAGCGACGCTAATTCCGCAGTCGGCGCCGAAGCGCGTACGCAGTCTTCTGTCCACCAGGCTCATTCCGAGCCCGCTGGCGTTAGGGTTATCCCGATACAGCCCGGCATTATCTTCCACATCCAGCTGTAACCAACGCTCATGCTGACTGGCGCGAATGGTAATTTCGCCCACGCCAAGATGCTGAGAAGTGCCGTGCTTGATCGCGTTTTCGACTATCGGCTGTAACGTAAACGCCGGTAGCTGCAGATGTTCAAGCGATGCAGGAACCTGCATACGTATCTGTAAATTATCCTGGAATCGCGCCTTCTCAATTTGCAGATAGGCATTCACATGTTCAATTTCGTCCGCCAGGGTGACGATCTCCGTTGGTCGCTTCAGATTTTTGCGAAAGAAGGTTGATAGATACTGCACCAGTTGTCCGGCCTGATCGCTATCGCGGCGAATCACTGCCTTCAGCGTGTTCAGGGCGTTGAACAGAAAGTGCGGGTTAACCTGCGCGTGCAGCAGTTTAATTTCCGACTGGGTCAGCAACGCCTTCTGCCGTTCATACTGGCCGGCAAGGATCTGCGCCGACAGTAGCTGGGCGATCCCCTCCCCCAGCGTACGGTTAATCGAGCTGAACAAGCGGTTTTTCGCTTCATATAGCTTAATGGTGCCAATAACCCGTTGATTCTCACCGCGCAGCGGAATGACCAGCGTCGAGCCCAGTTTGCATCCAGGGTGAATTGAACAGCGGTACGGCACCTCGTTGCCGTCGGCATAAACCACTTCGCCGGTATCAATCGCCCTTTGCGTATAGGATGATGAGATCGGCTTACCTGGTAGATGGTGGTCATCCCCGATGCCGGTAAACGCCAGCAGCCGCTCGCGGTCGGTAATGGCTACAGCGCCGATATCCAGTTCCTGAATCAGCACCTGAGCCACCTTCATACTATTCTCTTCGTTGAATCCCTGACGCAGGATCCCCTCGGTAGAGGCCGCCACTTTCAGCGCGGTGGCGGAAAAAGCCGAGGTGTATTTTTCAAACATCGCCCGCTTATCCAGCAGGATACGCATAAATAGCGCGGCGCCGACGGTATTGGTAACCATCATCGGCGCGGCAATACTCTGTACCAGGTGCAGCGCATCCTGAAAGGGTCGCGCAATGAGCAGGATAATCAGCATCTGCACCAGTTCGGCGAAAAAGGTAATAGCCCCGGCGGTAAGCGGGCTGAACACTTTATCCGGGCGGCCGCGCCTGATTAGAATGCTGTGCACCAGACCACCGAGCAGCCCTTCGACAATGGTCGACACCATACAGCTTAACGCCGTCATTCCGCCCAGCGAATAACGATGCAGGCCCCCGGTCAGCCCCACCAGGCCGCCGACCACCGGGCCGCCGAGCAGGCCGCCCATCACTGCGCCAATAGCGCGGGTATTTGCAATAGAATCTTCGATATGCAGACCGAAATAGGTCCCCATAATGCAAAAAATCGAGAAGGTGACATAGCACAGCAATTTATGCGGCAAACGCACGGTGACCTGCATCAGGGGAATGAACAGCCGCGTTTTACTCATCAGCCAGGCGATGACCAGAAACACGCACATCTGCTGGAGCAGCAGCAATACCAGATCGAACTCGTACATACCCGCAAACCACACAACCTTTGAAAGCGCGTAACATACACTGACCGCCGATAACTTTCTTTGAAGCGATACAAGAAAATGCTAAATCACGGCGACGATCACACTTCTCACCGTCTCGTCGCGGCCAAAAAGAACAAAAAATGAACAATTGATAAACCCCTTCTACAGTTAAATCAGGAGAACACGGCGGGAGGGGAAAATGGCGCTGTATACGATAGGCGAAGTGGCTCAGCTTTGTGATATCAATCCCGTGACGCTGCGAGCCTGGCAGCGACGTTATGAACTTATTAAACCGCAGCGCACCGATGGCGGTCATCGATTATTCAATGACAATGAAATTGAGCGTATTCGCGAAATTAAGCGCTGGATTGATGCCGGCGTACAGGTCAGCAAGGTAAAAAACCTGCTACCTGACCGCGAAGAGGATGCTGAAGACGGCTGGCGCGAACAGCAGGAGATATTGCTCGGTTTTCTACAAGAAGGTCATTACCAACGCTTGCGCCTATGGCTAAAAGAGCGCAGCCACAGCTATTCCGCGCAAACGCTGGTCCATTACCTGATTAATCCGCTCCGCCACCGCCTGTTAAGCCCGCAGCCAACGCTACTGGCGCTGCGCAGCCTGCTCGACGGCATCTTGATCAATCATATCGCCCAATGTCTCGCCCATGCCTGGAAACGCCCCGGCCATCACGCGGTGGTGGTTGGCTGGAATACCGATGACACCACCCGACTGTGGCTGGAGGGCTGGAAAGCCTGCGAGCAAGGTTGGCGGGTCGACGTTGTCGCACATTCCCTGAACCAGATCCGTCCGCAACTGTTTCCCGACAGCACCCTACTGGTGTGGTGCCCCACACCGCCAGGTAGTCCACAGGCAGCACAGCTTCGCGATTGGGAACAGCGGGAAAACCTGATCTGGCTAAATAGCAATTAATGTTTCGTTAACACCAGCGCTTCACCGTATAATCCCTCCGTTAACAAAAGGAGCCTATCATGAAGCCTGCGAAAATCGCGGTCATTACCCTCTTCTTATGCATGGCCATCGGCGGGATCGGCGGCGTGATGCTAGCGGGTTACTCGTTTATTGTTCGCGGTGGTGTCGGCTGACCCACTGGTTTAGCCGTTCGAAAAAGCGATCGATGATGATCGCCGCCAGCGCTACCAGCAGCGCCCCCTGCAGCACGTAAGCGGTATTAAAGCCGCTGAGGCCGATAATAATTGGCGTGCCGAGCGTGTTGGCGCCCACCGTTGAGGCAATGGTTGCCGTACCAATATTGACGATGGCCGAAGTGCGGATCCCGGCCAGCATGACCGGGGCCGCCAGCGGCAGCTCCACTTTGCACAACCGCTGCCAGCCGCTCATCCCCATCCCCTCGGCAATGTTCAATACCCCAGGCGATATCGAACTTAATCCAGCCAACGTCCCCTGCAGCACGGGCAATATTCCGTACAGCGCCAGCGCGATAAGCGCCGGTTGCCAGCCGAAGCCCATCACCGGTACCGCAATCGCCAGTACCGCCACCGGCGGAAATGTCTGTCCCATGGCGGCAATGGTCTCCACCAGTGGACGAAACTCTCGTCCGGCGGGCCGGGTGACGATAACCCCGGCCCCGATACCGATAACCGTTGCGACAAGGCTTGATAACGCCACCAGCCAAAAGTGGGCCAGCGTCAGCGCCAGAAAACTCTCCTGCTGATAAACCGGGCGCGGCAGTTCCGGAAATAGCCAGCTAAACAGCGGCGCGCTATGGGGCAACACCAGCAGCAGCGCGATAAACAGCGCCACCAACCACAGCAGCGGATCGCGAAGCGTCTTCACGCCCCACCTCCATCACGTAACAAATCAGCAAAGTGCAACGTACCGCACGCTTCGCCCTGTTCATCAACCACCGGCAAAACGTCGCGACGGTGAGCGACAAACTGCGACAGCGCCTCGCGCAACGTCATTGAGACGTTTAGCGCATCGCCCGCCAGCCGCTCATCCCGGCGTAGATAATCCCCGACGCCGCGTAGCGAGAGCAGCCGCACCCCTAGTTCACTGCGGCCAAAGAAGGTTTCGACAAAGGCGTTCTTTGGCTCCAGCAACATCTGTAACGGCTCTCCCTGCTGCACCACTTCGCCGCCGTCCATCAGCACCAGATGATCCGCCAGGCGTAGCGCTTCATCGATATCATGGGTGACGAGCACAATCGTGCGCCCAAACAGACGATGAATGCGCAGCATCTCCTGCTGCAGCGCTTCGCGGGTCACCGGATCCAGCGCGCCGAACGGCTCATCCATTAACAGCACCTCCGGGTTGGCCGCCAGCGCCCGCGCCACGCCGACGCGCTGCTGCTGCCCCCCGGAAAGCTGATGCGGGTAGCGATCGCGTAGTAGAGGCTCCAGGCCTAATAACGCCATCAATTCATCAACCCGCTCGGTAATTTTTGCGCGCGGCCACTTTTGCAACTGCGGCACGGTGGCGATATTTTGCGCCACCGTCCAGTGTGGAAACAGGCCAATTGACTGAATGGCGTACCCCATACGGCGGCGCAGCGCCAGCAATGGCTGTCGACGGATATCCTCGCCGGCGAAGCGTATCACTCCGCTATCCTGTTCCACCAGTTGGTTAATCATCTTCAGGGTGGTTGATTTTCCGGAGCCGGAAGTACCAATCAGCACCGAAAACGCCCCCTCGCGCAGATGCAGGTTGAGATCTTTCACCGCGGGTTGCCCGGCAAAGGCTTTATTCACCCCGTCGAACTCAATCATGCGTTTCTCCTTTTAGTAACGCGCTCCACAGTGCAAACACGGCATCCACGACTACCGCCAACGCAATCGTCGGAATGACACCCAGCAGCACCAAATCCAGCGCGCTGCTGAGCAGCCCCTGAAACACTAAAGCGCCGAAGCCGCCCGCGCCTATCAACGCCGCTACCACTGCCATACCGACAGTCTGTACGCTGACCACCCGCAGGCTGCGCAACAGGACCGGCAGCGCCAACGGTAACTGAACCTGGCGAAAACGCTGGGAGCCGTTCATTCCCATTGCGGTTGCGCTTTCCAGCGCCTCGCGTGGTACCTGTTGCAGCCCGGTCACCACCCCGCGTACCAGCGGCAATAACGCATACAGCACCAGTGCGATTAGCGCCGGAGCCAGGCCGGTTCCGGAAATGCCAATTTTGCCCAGTAGCGGGAAATGGCGCGTCAACCCGGCCAGCGGCGCGATCAACAAACCGAAGAGCGCCACCGAAGGAATAGTTTGAATCACATTAAGGAAGGTGAATACCGGCGCCTGCCAGTGCGGTCGCCGCCAGAGGGCGAAGCCTATCGATAGACCCAATAATAATCCGGGCAGCAACGTCCCGAACAACAACCACAGGTGCTGACGCAGCGCGTCATTAAAGACATCCTCACGGTTAGCATATTCTTTCAGCAATGAGAGTTGATCGAGCGACCCATGCCACAGCAGCAGGCACGGTAGCAGCCAAAGCTGCGCATTCAGCAGCCAACGCCATAAAGCATGCGGAGTCAGGCGGCGGATAGTATCGCTGGCGAGTAGCAGACATAGCGCCAGCGAAAGCCATAATCCGCTGCCGGGAGAGGTACGCGCCAGCGGGGAGCCCTGTTGCACCAGCTGTAGCGCAATGTCTCCGGCGCCCCACATTAGTAGTGGCAGGAACAAATCGGCAATAAGCAGGCTACCGAGCAGCGCCAGACGGCCTGGGATCCAGCACAATAACAACAACAGCAGCGCGCCTGCCAGCTGCACCGCCGCCAGCCACGGCTTCTGCGTCCATAGCCAGCGCGCTTCACCGGAAAGCAGACGATTAGGGGCATAAGTGACGAATGGCAGCGCCGTCACGGCCAACAGCAGTAGCGTGAGCAGCAGCGCCACGCGGTTATAACAACGAATAGTCACTCGTATTTACTTCAGCAGCCCTTTTTGTTGCAGGTAATCGGCGGCTACGCTCTTCGCATCTCGCCCTTCAACGGCAATGCTGGCGTTTAATTTCTGCAACGTTTTTTCATCGAGGCTGGCAAACACCGGTTCCAGCCACTGCGCCATCTGCGGATACGCCTTCAGCACCGCTTCACGCACAACCGGCGTCGGGGCGTAAATTGGCTGTACGCCTTTTGGATCGCTCAGGGTTTGCAGCCCCAAAGCCGCTACCGGGCCATCGGTGCCATAGGCCATCGCCGCGTTTACGCCGGAGGTTTGCTGCGCCGCCGCTTTAATGGTCACCGCGGTATCGCCGCCCGCCAGCGACAACAGCTGATTCTGATTGAGCTTAAAGCCATAGGCTTTTTCGAACGCCGGGAGAGCATCGGCGCGCTCGATAAACTCCGCGGAAGCCGCCAGTTTAAAATCGCCGCCCTTCTGTAGATAGGCGCTAAGATCGGCCAATGAAGCAAGATGATTTTGCTCCGCCACTTCCTGTCGCACCGCGATAGTCCAGGTATTATTGGCGGGAGCCGGGGTCAGCCAGACCAGCTTGTTTTTTTCCGCGTCCAGCTTTTTAACTTTTTCATAGCCCTGTTTGGCGTTTTTCCACGCCGGGTCATTTTCATCTTTAAAGAAGAAAGCCCCGTTGCCGGTGTATTCCGGATAGATATCCAGCTCACCGGCGGTAATCGCTCCGCGAACCACCGGCGTGGTGCCAAGCTGGACTTTATTGACCGTTTTCACGCCGTGGTTTTCCAGTACCTGTAAAATGATATTTCCGAGCAGCGCCCCTTCTGTATCAATTTTCGAGCCCACCTTCACCGGTTCCGCCGCCTGCAGCGGCAGGCTGACCAGCGCCACTAGCGCCAACGCGCCTGACCATTTCGTTGCCATCATCCTGCTTCCTTCTCTTCTTTTGCGCTCCGTTTACAGAAGCTTAAGAGAAAAGCGTAGTCCATTTGGCCGGCGAACGAAAAAAAAAGGCCGATTAATCGGCCTTTCAGGAGTAATACCCGGTTTATCCCCTTTGACAGGGCTATCGATTACAGCAACTCAAATTCGCTCTGCTTAACGCGAGCGGAATCCACCCCAATAAAGACGTTGAATTTGCCCGGTTCAGCAACGTATTTCATCTGCTGGTTCCAGAATTTCAGCGCTTCAACATCAATCGGGAAGCTGACGGTTTGCGTCTCACCCGGCTTAAGATTCACCTTCTTAAAGCCGCGCAGCATTTTCACCGGGCGGCTCATCGACGCGGTCACGTCCTGCAAATAAAGCTGGATCACCGTCGCCCCTTCGCGCTTGCCGGTGTTGGTCACCTGCACGCTGGCGGTCACGCTGCCGTCGCGCGGCATCGTTGGCGCCGACATTTTAACATCCGAAACGCTGAAGGTGGTGTAGCTCAGGCCATAACCAAATGGATACAGCGGACCATTCGCTTGATCAAAATAACGCGAGGTGTATTTATTGGGCTTTTCCGGATTATACGGACGGCCGGTATTCAGATGGCTGTAGTAGGTCGGGATCTGCCCCACCGAACGTGGGAAAGACATCGGCAGCTTACCGGAAGGGTTGTAATCGCCAAACAGCACATCGGCGATTGCATGGCCGCCTTCAGTACCGGCAAACCAGGTCTCCAGCAGCGCATCCGCCTGCTGATCCTCTTTCACCAGCGCCAGCGGACGCCCGTTCATCAGCACCAGCACCAGCGGCTTACCGGTCGCTTTCAGCGCGCTAATCAGATCGCGTTGGCTTTGCGGCAGGGTGATATCGGTCCGGCTGGAAGCCTCATGCGCCATGCCCTGCGCTTCACCCACTACCGCAACAACCACGTCGGACTGTTTCGCCGCCGCCACGGCTTCATCGATCATCTCCTGCGGCGAGCGCGGATCGACCTGCACCGCTTTCTCATACAGGTTAAGGAAATCGACAATGCCTTTATCGTCGGTAACGTTAGCGCCTTTGGCATAAATCACTTTGCCTTTATCGCCCAGCGCTTCTTTAATGCCGGTCAGCACGGTGACCGACTGATCGGCCACGCCCGCCGCCGACCAGCTGCCCATCATGTCGCGCTTGCTATCCGCCAGCGCGCCTACTACGGCGATCGTGCCGGATTTTTTCAGCGGCAGCGTATCGAGACGATTTTTCAGCAGCACCAGGCTTTCTCGCGCCACTTCACGCGCCTCTTTACGATGCAGACGGCTTTCGGCGTTGGTGTCCTGCGGGTCGGATGCTTTCGGCCCCAGATGGCTGTACGGATCGTTGAACAGCCCCATATCATACTTGACGTTGAGCACGTGGCGGGTAGCGTCATCCAGTTCAGCCATCGTCACCTTGCCGGATTTCACCAGCCCCGGCAGATATTTGCTGTAGTACTCATCGCTCATGCTCATGTTGATACCGGACTTCAGCGCGACGCGCACCGCGTCTTCCGGGTCTGAGGCGACGCCGTGTTTAATCAGCTCTTTGATGGCGCCATGGTCGGAAACGGTGATGCCTTTAAAGCCCCACTGGTCGCGCAGGACGTCTTTCAGCAGCCAGGAATCGGAAGTGGCCGGGGTACCGTTGAGCGAGTTTAGCGCCACCATCACCGCGCCGCTGCCGGCATCGAGACCGGCTTTATACGGCGGCATGTAGTCGTTGAACAGGCGCTGCGGGCTCATATCGACGGTGTTGTACTCTTTGCCGCCTTCAACTGCGCCGTAGGCGGCGAAGTGTTTAACACTGGTCATCACCGAATAGCGGTCTGCCGGGCTCTTACCCTGCATCGACTCCACCATCGCTTTACCCATCACGGTGGTCAGGTAAGTATCCTCGCCAAAACCTTCGGAGGCGCGGCCCCAGCGCGGGTCGCGAGAGACGTCGACCATCGGCGCCCAGGTCATATTGAGACCATCGTCAGCCGCTTCGTAGGCCGAGATACGCCCGACGGTATTCACCGCGTCGAGATTAAAAGAGGAGGCCAGGCCGAGGCTTATCGGAAAGACGGTACGCTGGCCGTGCAGCACATCGTAGGCGAAAAACAGCGGGATCTTCAGGCGGCTTAGCTGCATCACCTGATCCTGCATCACGCGGATATCAGGCCGGGTCACGGTATTAAAAATCGCCCCTACCTGACCGTCTTTGATCATTTCCCGGATCGCCTCTTTCGGGTTATCGGGACCGACGCTGATTAGGCGCAGCTGACCAATTTTTTCATCGACCGTCATTTTTTTCAGCAGTTCGCTAACAAACGCATCTCGCGCCTCAGGCGTCAGCGGATGGTTACCAAACAGTTCATCCGCCAGCGCGGGTTGCAGCGCCAGGCTCACGGCGACGCCAACAGTACACAACCATTTCATTATTATGTATCCCTCTTTGATTCGGTGCTAATAGCCCAGCGAAAACGCAGCAAAAACCGCAGTTTGCCATATATATAAACAACGCGCCCGTAGAATGCTAAGGTTCTTATCTGATTTATAGAAACATTCATACACCAAATTGTCATACAAAGCGGTATGCTAACAGCGATATAGCTTTTCTGTGCCCACAAGGAGTGAATCATGTCATCTGCAACAACAATAAATAACCCTCCCTTTTTGGCGGAACTGGCGCGGCTGGTTGGCTCCTCGCATCTGTTAACCGATCCGGCGAAAACCCAGCGTTACCGGAAAGGTTTCCGCTCCGGCCACGGCGATGCGCTGGCGGTGGTGTTCCCCGGTACCCTGCTTGAATTATGGCGAGTGCTCAGCGCCTGCGTCCAGGCTGACAAAATTATCCTGATGCAGGCGGCGAATACCGGCCTCACCGAAGGCTCCACCCCAAGCGGCAATGATTACGATCGCGAAATCGTCATTATCAGCACGCTGCGTCTGGATAAGCTGCACCTGCTGGATAAGGGTGAGCAGGTGCTGGCCTACCCTGGCACCACCCTCTATTCACTGGAAAAAGCGCTAAAACCGCTGGGCCGCGAACCGCACTCGGTGATCGGCTCTTCCTGCATCGGCGCATCCGTCATCGGCGGTATCTGTAACAACTCCGGCGGATCGCTGGTGCAACGCGGACCGGCCTATACCGAAATGTCGCTGTTCGCGCAGATTGACGCCGACGGCAAACTGAAATTAGTCAACCATCTGGGAATCGATCTTGGCTCAACGCCGGAGCAAATCCTAAGCCGCCTCGACGATGACCGTATCAACGATGCCGACGTGCAGCACGATGGCCGCCACGCCCACGATCACGATTACGTCACCCGCGTGCGCGACGTCAACGCCGATACTCCGGCTCGCTATAACGCCGACCCGGACCGCCTGTTCGAATCCTCCGGCTGCGCCGGCAAGCTGGCGGTCTTCGCCGTCCGTCTCGATACTTTTCCGGCGGAAAAACGCCAGCAGGTGTTCTATATCGGCACCAATCAGCCGGAAGTGCTCACCGAAATCCGCCGCCACATCCTCGCTGAATTCAATAATCTGCCGGTGGCCGGTGAATATATGCACCGCGATATTTACGATATCGCCGAAAAATATGGCAAAGACACTTTCCTGATGATCGATAAGCTCGGCACCGACAAAATGCCGTTCTTCTTCACCATGAAGGGGCGCACCGACGCGATGCTGGAAAAAGTCTCCCTGTTCAAGCCGCACTTCACCGACCGCTTTATGCAGAAGCTCGGTCACGCCTTCCCGGCGCACCTGCCGGAGCGCATGAAAACCTGGCGCGATAAGTACGAACATCATCTGCTGCTGAAAATGGCCGGCGACGGCATCGAAGAAGCGCAGAAGTGGCTTACGGAGTATTTCCAGCAGGCCGAAGGCGATTTCTTTGTCTGTACCGCGGAAGAAGGCAGCAAGGCATTCCTGCACCGCTTCGCCGCCGCCGGCGCGGCGATCCGCTATCAGGCGGTACATGCCGACGAAGTGGAAGATATTCTGGCGCTGGACATCGCCCTGCGCCGCAATGACACCGAATGGTTCGAACATCTGCCGGCGGAAATCGACAGCCAGTTGGTCTACAAGCTCTACTATGGCCACTTTATGTGTCACGTCTTCCACCAGGATTACATCGTGAAGAAAGGGGTAGACGCGCACGAACTGAAGGAAAAAATGCTGGATCTGTTGAAAGCGCGCGGCGCGCAGTACCCGGCGGAGCACAACGTCGGCCATCTGTATGAAGCGGCGGAGAGTTTAAAACGCTTCTATCGCCAGAACGATCCCACCAACAGCATGAATCCGGGGATCGGCAAAACCAGCAAACAAAAATACTGGGGCGAGGCGCAGAAGCCGACGGAAGCACAATAATCGTCAACCAGGACTGTTCAGCCGCGGGGCTTCTGTATTACGCTGCATGCCGGAGAAAAAGACTCTCCGGCCAATTAGCTTGAGGAGCCCCCATGTCCGCCAAGGATAAGTTACAAGACGCCGACTTAGAGATCCGCGAAGCGTTGCCTGATGACGCGCATGCGATTGCCGCGCTGTACGTCTGGCACGTGCTTAATGGCCGCGCCTCGTTTGAAGAGATCCCGCCTACCGTCGACGAAATGCGCAAGCGAATCAAAACCGTGCGCGATAACGGGCTTCCGTGGCTGGTCGCGCTGTGGCGCGGCACCATTGTCGGCTACTGCTACGCCACCTTTTACCGCCCTCGCCCGGCCTATCGCTATACGCTGGAAGAGTCCATATACGTTGAGTCCGGCATGGGCGGGCGCGGCATCGGCAGCGCGCTGCTGACACGCCTCATCGCGCAATGTGAACAGGGGCCGTGGCGGCAGATGCTGGCGATTATCGGCGACGGACATAACAACGCCGGCTCGATTGCCATCCATAAGAAATTTGGCTTTACCGTTGCCGGACAGCTGCGCAGCGTCGGCTATAAGATGGGCGACTGGCGCGATACCCTAATCATGCAGCGCCAGCTTGGCGACGGCGACTGGACGTTACCGGAGTGATATCAAAATTCCCGGATTGCGGCGCAATCCGGGGGAAGGACAAATTAATCGTTCTGCGCGGTCTGCGTGCCGCCTTTCAGCATCGCTTCCGCCATCTGCGCTTCACGCTGCTTTTTATAGCTCAATGCTGACGCCGGAACCGGCATCACCTTGCCGGTTTCAATCCAGGTCCGTAAACGGCTGGCGTCGGCAAAGTGGGTATATTTGCCAAACGCGTCCATTACCACCAGCGCCACCGGGCGTTGATTAATCACCGTGCGCATAATCAGGCAGTGGCCGGCGGCGTTGGTAAAGCCGGTTTTGGTCAACTGAATATTCCAGTTATCGCGATACACCAGGTGGTTGGTATTGCGGAACGGCAAGGTATAAGCCGGATGCGCAAAAGTGGCGGTATCTTCTTTGGTGGTGCTTAGCTGGCCAATCAGCGGATATTGTTCGCTGGCGATCAGCAGCTTAGTCAGATCGCGCGCCGTGGAGACGTTATGCACCGACAGGCCGGTCGGCTCAACATAGCGTGTATGGGTCATACCCAGCGCCTGCGCTTTGGCGTTCATCGCGCGGATAAAAGCGTTATAACCGCCAGGATAGTGGTGCGCCAGGCTGGCGGCGGCACGGTTTTCCGAAGACATCAGCGCCAGCAGCAGCATATTGCGGCGGCTGATTTGGCTGTTAAGTCGTACGCGGGAATAGATACCTTTCATCTCCGGCGTCTGGCTGATATCAACGGTCAGCATTTCGTCCAGCGGTAAATGCGCATCCAGCACTACCATAGCGGTCATCACTTTGGTAATAGACGCCATCGGGCGCACCAAATCGGGCTGGCTGGCGTAAATGATTTTCTTGGTCGCCAGATCGACGATCATCGCGCTACCGGAAGCGATATCCGGCTGTGAAGCGGCGGTTACCGCAGTGGTTTTTGCTATCGCCTGGGGCGCAAAAGGCACAGCCAGCAGCAAAGTCAGGCTGAGCAAAGAAATTCGAAAATTCGGCATCATGGGCATTCTGAAAAGTATTTTTGCACGTTATAGAACGTACGCCGCGGCGTAAAGTGAGCTACGCCGCTGGCAAACGCCATCATACCGCGTCATAACGCCCTGAGGCCAATAAGAATCGTGAGTAAATGCTGCATTGCCGACATAATTATTCATTTCTGCCGGCAATGCATTTGATTAGAAGAGTCGGTACCCGTAGCCCCACAGCACGACGGTGATCGCCAGCAGCACTTCCAGCACCAGCACCCCGATAGCCAGGGTTGAGCTGGCGAAGCTGAGCCCCTCTTCCTTATTAATACTCAGGAAGGTCGGAATACCCAGATACAACAGATAACCGGTGTAAAACAGCGCGATGGTGCCTATCAGCGCGCACAGCCATACCAGCGGATAGAGCGCCACGATCCCGCTTAAAAATAGCGGCGTCGCGACGTAGCCGGCAAAGACCATACAGCGTTTCAGCGACGGCTGCTGCGGATAGCTTCTGGCCATCCACCAGATCACCCGCCCCATCACCGCCACCCCCGCTAACATCACGGCGTAAAACAGTACCGCTAATACCAACCCGGTCATCAGCGAGAGCTTAATCACCGTACCGTCGCCGAAGTTCCAGCCGAGCTGCGTCGTACCGATAAAGGCGCAGATAACCGGAACCGCCGCCATCACCAGCACATGGTGCGTGTAGTGGTGCGAAACGGTCTCATTTTCACTCTTGATCACGCTCATCTCTTGATTAGGATGAGCGAAGAGTCCCCAGACATGGTTCATAGCGTCCCCCTTGTCACGGCTTCGTACAGCACTGATCCAAGTATAATTCACTCTGTAGATTATTTTGTGTACAGCGATAAAAATCCGCTTCAGCGCGTTTTAATCATCAGGGTGTATGATTAAGGGACTGGTAAGAGTAGGAGTTTATGTTTATATGGATATCAATCACCTGATTTCCCAATACGGCTACGCGGCGCTGGTTATTGGCAGCATCGCAGAAGGTGAAACCATCACCATCCTTGGCGGCGTGGCGGCACATCAGGGTCTATTGAAGTTTCCTTTGGTGGTCATCGCCGTGGCCTTAGGCGGCATGATCGGCGATCAGCTGTTGTATTTCCTTGGACGTCAGTTCGGCGGTAAGCTACTGCGCCGCTTCTCGCGGCAGAAGGCGCGCATCCGTAAAGCGCAGCGCCTGATTCAGCGCCATCCCTATCTGTTCGTTATCGGCACCCGCTTTATGTACGGCTTTCGGGTTATCGGCCCGGTCTTGATCGGCGCCAGCCGCTTGCCGCCAAAAATATTTCTACCGCTGAATATTTTTGGCGCCATCGTTTGGGCGCTGATTTTTACTACCCTTGGCTATCTTGGCGGCGAGGCGATCGGCCCGTGGCTGCACCATCTCGATCAGCACGTTAAACACTGGATCTGGCTGATCCTCGTAGTGGCGCTGGTGGTCGGGGTTCATCTGTGGCTGAAACGCCGGGAAGCGAAAAGAAAAGAGGAAGATACAGAAGATGATAATCAATAGCGGCGCCGCGCGCCGCTATTGATGCCGTTATTTTGTCGTCTGGTGATAACCGCCGCCCAGTGCGGAAGTCAGCTGAATGCTGGCATCCAGCCATTGGCCGTGCAGACGCAGGGCGGTGATTCGCTCCTGTAGCGCAGGCAGCTTCGCCATGCTCACACGGGAACCGGATAAGATTCCCGCATTCATCCGCGCCTGGGCGAGATTGACCACCCGCTGCGCGTCTTTCTCCACCTGCTGCTGCTGCTGGTTTTTCTCCATCAGCGTCTCTACCTGGCTTGCGGTTTTCGCTACCTGGTTCACCGCATCGACCACGGCTTTGTTGTATTTAGCGATCGACAGGCCGTTCTGCGCGCTGGCGATGTCGAGATTGGCATTCAGCCTGCCGCTATCAAAGATAGGCAGCGTCAGCCCGGCGGTGACGCCCATCTGCTGCGCCGAATGGCGGAACAGATCGCTTAAATGCAGCGCATCCTGTTGCAGGAACGCCATCAGGTTGATATCCGGATAAAACGCCGCTTTCGCCGCATCAATTTCGCTTAGCGAGGATTCAATATACCAGTGGGCTTCCTGCAGATCCGGACGGCGGGCCAGCAGTTCATAACCCAGTTCGCTCGGCATCTGCGCGCTGACCGCGGGCAGCGGCGCCGCTCGCAGATTGAGCGACTGGCTCTGGCTGTTGGTTAACGCCATCAGCCGCGCTTCAATCTCTTTCATATTACCCGCCACGTCGGCCAGCTGCTGATCGGTTTTGCTGACGTTAATGTCGTTCTCCGCCCCTTCGGCAGAGTTGGTGATACCACGCTGATAGAGCGCGGTATCGACGCTAACAATATTATTCTGTTCGCTTTTGACCTGCTGCAGCACCGTTTTCACCGCTGCTTCGGTCTGCCACTGCCAGTACAGGCGCGCCACGCTGCTGGCCAGCAGCTCGCGGGTCTGCGCCTGCTCGGCGACCTGGGCTTTCACTTCGCCGATACGCGCTTTCACCAACGCACGGTTTTTCCCCCACAGATCCAGATCCCAACCGGCAGTCAGGCCAAAGGTACCATTGGTGTACCAGGGCCCGGTGTTGCCGTCGGTATCGGTAGCGAACGGTCCCATCAGGCCTTCCGCGGACATTTTCTGCCGTTCGATATCGGCGGAGAAATCCATCTCCGGACCAAGATTCGCCTGCGACATTCGCGCCTGCGCTTCGGCCAGTTTGATGCGCTGCGCGGCAATTTGCATGTCCGGGGCATTGGCTAACGCGCGCTGAATCAGATTATCCAGCTGGGCATCGTGGTAGTCTTTCCACCAGTCGGTGTGCGGCCAGCCATTTTTTACGGCGGCGGGAAGATCCATAGAAACATGAGATGCCGGGGTTTGCTGCTTTAAAGGGCCGCCAATGTCATGGGATGGCGCGCAGCCAGCCAGCGCGATGGCCAGTGGCAGTGCCGCCAGCACGCTTTTGCTCAGTGTAAGGTTCATTCTTCAGGTCGGGTTACTTATAAAGGTTGGTCATCATAAATTAATTGAATGACGTTCGTTAAGTAAAGCGTGTGCATTGACAATGAGTCAGCTAAAAATAAACAAAGTTATTATTGGAGTTGCAATGAGTCAGAACATTTATGACGATCCCGGTTTCTTTGCCGGTTACGCCACCCTTGATCGTTCGGTGAAGGGGCTTGACGGCGCGCCGGAGTGGCCGGCAATTCAGCGCCTGCTGCCAGCGTTAGACGGCCTGCGAGTAGTCGATCTCGGCTGCGGATACGGCTGGTTTTGCCGCTGGGCGCAGCAACAGGGGGCAAAACAGATAATCGGTTTCGATCTCTCCAGCCGGATGCTGGAGCGGGCGCGTGAGATGACCACCGGCGAAACTATCGAATATCGCTGCGCCGACCTGCAAACCCTGACGCTGCCCGCCGATAGCTGCGATCTGGTCTACAGTTCGCTGGCGCTGCACTATCTGCCGGATATCGCGCCGCTGTTCGCCACGCTCTACCAGGCGCTGGTTCCCGGCGGTACGCTGGTCTTCTCCGCCGAACATCCCATCTATACCGCACCGCTGCAGCAGGGCTGGCAGGTGGATGAACAGGGGCAGAAACGCTGGCCGGTCAGCCACTATCAGCAGGAAGGCGAACGTATCAGCAACTGGTTTGCCGAGGGGGTGATTAAACAGCATCGCAAACTCTCAAGCTGGATTAACGCGCTCATCGCCGCCGGTTTTGTGCTGGAGCAGCTTGATGAGTGGGGCCCGAGCGCCGAGCAAATCGCCGCCCAACCGGCGCTGGAGGAAGAGAAAGAGCGTCCGATGATCTTTTTACTACGCGCCGGTAAACCGGCTTAAACGGCATGCCGCCCCGGAAAACCGGGCCGCCGAACAGCTTATTCCTGCAGGCTACCGCCGTTACTGGCAATCACCGCCTGATACCAGGCGAAGCTTTTCTTCTTACGCCGTTCAAGCGTTCCCTGCCCGCGATCGTCACGATCGACATAGATAAAACCGTAGCGCTTGGACATCTCGGCCTTCGATGCGCTAACCAGATCGATTGGCCCCCAACTGGTAAAGCCCATCAGTTCAACGCCGTCAGCAATGGCTTCGCGCGCCTGCACCAGGTGATCGTTGAGATAGCTGATGCGATAGTCATCGTTGATGCTGCCGTCGGCTTCGATTTTATCTTTCGCCCCCAGACCATTTTCAACGATAAACAACGGCTTCTGATAGCGGTCCCACAGGACGTTTAACAGGGTACGCAGCCCCAGCGGGTCTATCTGCCAGCCCCACTCCGAGCTTGCCAGATGCGGATTCGGCACCATGCTGAGAATGTTACCGCGCGCCTGCTGGTTCAGCGCTTCATCGGCGGTGACGCAGCCGGTCATATAGTAGCTAAAGGAGATAAAATCGACGGTCTCTTTCAGCGCTTCCCGGTCACCGTCGGTGATGGTCAGCGTAATATCGTTTTCGCGGAAATAGCGCTGCATGTAGCCCGGATAGGCGCCACGGCACTGCACATCGCCGAAGAACTGCCAGCTGCGGTTTTGCTGCAGCGTTTCAAAGACATCTTCCGGCTTGCAGCTCAGCGGATACATCAGCCCGCCGAGCAGCATATTGCCAATCTTCCCTTGCGGTACCAGTTCATGACAGGCTTTGACCGCCAGCGCGCTGGCCACCAGCTGGTGGTGGATAGCCTGATAAACTTCGCCTTTGCTGCTACCGGCCGGCAGGCCGACGCCGGTCATTGGCGCATGTAGCGACATATTAATTTCGTTAAAGGTGAGCCACAGTTTGACCTGATTTTTATAGCGGCTGAATACCGTCCTGGCATAGCGTTCGAAAAAGCCAATCACCTTGCGACTGCCCCAGCCGCCATAGTTTTTTACCAGCGCCCACGGCATCTCATAGTGCGATAGCGTCACCAGCGGAGTGATATTATGCGCGGCCATCTCGGCAAACAGCTTGTCGTAGAAGGCCAGCCCGGCTTCGTTCGGCTCGGCGTCATCACCGTTCGGGAAGATACGCGTCCAGGCGATCGATACCCGCAGACAGTTGAAGCCCATCTCAGCGAACAGCGCGATATCCTGCGGGTAACGATGGTAAAAATCGATCGCCACATCTTTAATACCGCTGTCGCCCGCAACGCGCTCCACGACGTCGCCGAATACCCCCTGCGGCTGCACGTCGGAGGTGGATAAACCTTTGCCATCTTCCAGATACGCCCCTTCGACCTGATTTGCCGCGGTGGCGCCGCCCCATAAAAAGCCCTGTGGGAATGTTTTCATCGCTCTCTCCTGTGATTAATGGCTGACGGACAACAGCGGCTGGCCGGCATCCACGACGCTCGTGGATACAATTTCAACGCTACGGTAATCATCGCTGTTGCTGATAATAATTGGGGTCGCCAGGTCGTAACCGGCGTCCAGAATAGCCTGACGGTCGAACTCCAGCAGCAAATCGCCGGCCTGAACTTTATCCCCTTCTTTGACATGGGCGGTAAACGGTACGCCGTCGAGTTTGACGGTATCAATGCCGACATGGATCAGTAGCTCAATGCCGCTGTCGCTCAGCAGGCCGATGGCGTGTTTAGTCTGAAACAGCGAGGCGACCTCGCCAGAAAACGGGGCAATGACCTTGCCCACCGCTGGAATAATGGCCACGCCTTTACCCAGCAGTCCGCTGGCGAAGGTGCTATCCGGCACCTGGTCGAGGGCCAGTACGCTGCCGGACATCGGCGCCAGAATATCGTTTTCCGCCGCAGGCGCGACGACGATCGCCTGTTCAGCCTGGCTGCGCGGCATGCCGGCGAAGAAGGTCAATACGCAGGCGAGAATGAAAGCCACACCGGTGCCGATTAATCCGCCCCACACGCTAAAATCAATACCGCCGGGCGGGATCATCTGCGCCGGAAAGAAAATGTTCGGCACCCCAAAGGAATAGGCGTAGCTATTACTGAAGGCGGTGATCGCGCCGCCAATCGCGCCGGCGATACACCCGAAGATAAACGGGCGACGTAACGGCAGCGTCAGGCCATAAATGGCAGGCTCCGTGATGCCAAACAGCCCGGCGGAAAACGCGGAACCGGCCAGCATCCGCTGACGCGAATCGCGCGTGGCCAGCAGTATCCCCAGCACGGCGCCCACCTGGGCTATCACCGCCGGCAGAATAATTGGCAGCATAGAATCATGCCCCAACACGGTCATGTTATTGATCATCAACGGTATCAGCCCCCAGTGCAGGCCGAAAATAACGCATACCTGCCATAGCGCGCCCAGCACTGCGCCTGCCAGCCATGGGGCAAAAACGTAGATAACCTGATAGCCATTGGCAATCATGTGGCTCAGCCAGGTCGCCAGCGGGCCTATCACCAGAAAGGTCAGCGGCACGACCACCGCCAGGCAGATTGCCGGGGTAAAAAAGTTCTTCATCGCGGACGGCAGCACCGCGTTACTCTTCCGTTCCAGCCAGCAGCAGACCCAGGAGGCGAGGATAATCGGGATCACCGAGGAGCTATAATTGATATAGGTCACCGGTATACCGAGGAAGTGCTCCACGGGCGCCCCCGTCTGACTGGCTTCAAAGGCCTGAATCATCAGCGGGTGGGTTAATGCCCCGCCGATCACCATTGAGATAAACGGGTTGCCGCCAAACTTTTTGCCAGCGGTGTAGCCAAGAAACAGCGGGAAGAAAAAGAACAGCGCATCGCTGGCGGCAAACCAGATTTTATAGGTCCCCTGCTGCGGCGTGAGCCATCCGCAGGTTAGCGCCAGCGCCAGCAGACCTTTCAGCAGCCCCGTCGCCGCCATCACGCCAATAAAAGGGGTAAAGATGCCGGAGATGATGTCGATGAGTTGACTTAATACCGAGCTTTTTGCCGCTTTCTCCTGTGTTACCGGTTCGCTGTCGTCGCTTAACCCCGCCTGCTGGCGCACTGCCAGCCAGACATCGTGAACATGGTTACCGATGACCACCTGAAACTGGCCGCCGCTTTCTACCACCATGATCACACCGGGGTTCGCCTTCAGCCCTTCGGCATCGGCCTTCGCATTATCCTTCAATTTGAAACGCAGACGTGTCGCGCAGTGAACCAGACTCACAATATTCTCTTTGCCGCCGACGCGGTGAAGAATATCCTGCGCGAGTGCTTTATATTCCATGCTCTTTTCCTTACTGCCGCTGCCCGCAGACAACCGGCGACTGAGTATTAAAAATAAAAAAACCCGAGAACCACGCCGGTTGGCGTCGCGCTCAGGTTTTGCCTGCATCATGCAGTAACAATCCAGTTTTGTGGGGGAATTAACGCCCCTCTTTTCTTACCCGTTCAATATGAATGGCAAGAAACATAATCTCTTCGGTGGTCAGCGCCCGTTGATAATTCTTTTGCAAGTGCTTCGCCACCGTTTCCGCGCACTTCCACGCTTTGGCGTAGTTATCTTTCACCGCGCTGTGCAGCGTGACGTCGTCATCCTGCACTACCGTTCGCGTTAACATGCGCTGGGCGAAAAACTTCAGATGGGTCACAAAGCGCTGGTAGCTGAGCGACTCTTCGTCATAGTTAAGCTGCAGTTGATACTTCACCAGTTGCAGGATCTCCTGCATCACCCGCGTCACGTGCATCACTTCCGGCATTTCGCTGTTGAGCTGCGCCGTCACCAGATGCAAAGCGATAAACCCGGCTTCATCCTCGGCAAGCTCGACGCCCAGCCGGCGGGCGATAATGGCCCTCGCCTCCTGACCCAGTTCGAACTCCTTCGGATACAGCCGTTTAATCTCCCACAGCAGCACGTTGCGAATCGCGACGCCGTTTTTCTGCCGCTCGATGGCAAAGTGACAGTGGTCAGTTAATGTGATGTACAAACTTTCCTGTAACTTTCCCAACCGCCCGCGGGCCAGCTCGATGATACGATCGCAGGTGGTCATCACTTCTAACGGTATCTGACTGAGTAATTCGCCTAAGCGGCCAACCAGTTCATCGCTTTGTAAGGCGAAGACTTTTTCAATTTTACTTTCGTCCAACGAGTCGCCCACGCGCTTTTGAAAGGCCAGCCCTCGCCCCATCACCACCTGTTCGCGCTGCTGCTCGTTGACCACTACCACCACGTTATTATTAAGTACTTTGGCGATTAGCATATGAACCCCAGAAACAAAAAAACCTGACCCCCGACAAATGCCAGGTAATCAGGTTTCGCCTGCCGAAGCAGTAGCAATCCAACTATTGCACTGTATCAACTTCTTGTGACGACTCAAGCGCGAGGGAATAAAAACGTGATACAGCTCGCGTCGTATCGTGCAGGAATGAGTGCTAATTAATAAAGTGCGTACGGAATAACACCACCTTATCTAATAACGTGCAATGGCGTTCGCTATCTCTGCTGAGGTTTGCAAGGTACGAATTTCATTAAAGACGCCAAGCGCTTCACTATATTCTTTGCGTAAATAGCCCAGCCACTGCTTAATGCGCGCCACGTGATATAAACCGGTATCCCCCTGCTTTTCCAGCTGGGTATATTTTTTGAGTAACTCAACAACCTGCGGCCACGGCATACGCGGTTCATTGTATTTAATTACCCGGCTGAGATTCGGCACGTTGAGCGCGCCGCGGCCAATCATCACTGAATCGCAGCCGGTGACGGCCATACACTCCTGCGCGCTTTGCCAGTCCCAGATTTCGCCGTTAGCAACCACCGGAATAGTCAGGCGCTGGCGGATTTCGCCGATGGCCTGCCAGTTGATGCGTTCAGCTTTGTAACCATCCTCTTTCGTGCGGCCATGCACCACCAGCTCGCTGGCGCCCGCCTGCTGTACCGCGTCGGCGATTTCAAAGCGCCGTTCGCCGCTGTCCCAGCCGAGGCGAACTTTCACCGTCACCGGCAGGTGATCGGGAACCGCTTCGCGCATGGCTTTCGCCCCGCGATAGATAAGCTCGGGATCTTTCAGTAACGTCGCGCCGCCGCCGCTGCCGTTCACCAGCTTCGATGGGCAGCCGCAGTTTAAATCCACGCCCCAAGAGCCAAGCTCCACCGCGCGGGCGGCGTTTTCCGCCAGCCATTGCGGGTATTGCCCCAACAATTGCACGCGCACGCGGGTGCCGGACGGAGTACGGCTTTGATGGTGCAGTTCCGGGCACAGTCTATAGAACGATTTAACCGGCAGCAGTTGGTCCACCACGCGCAGAAATTCGGTGATGCACAGATCGTAATCGTTAACCTCGGTCAGCAGCTCGCGCACCAGCGAATCGAGCACGCCTTCCATTGGCGCCAGTAATACACGCATATCGTTACCCGGAAAAAAAAGAGGCGCTATGGTAGCGCCTCTGTGCGTCGGTTGAAAGACCTCAGTACCAGACCTTAGCGTGGTTCGAGGCAGTTATCCTCTTTCCAGCCGTAAAGCCACTCGATACCGCGGTAAAATTCATCCTGCGTTTTGCCCTTCCAGAGAAGATTACGTACCTGACGTTCGACCCCCGCCGCGTGATAAATCCGCCCCATTTCACGGGTTGACCAGACAATTCGCGCGGTACGCGGAATACGCACCGACTCGTACAGCGCGAAGGCACGAGCGGCGTCGCCGTCGCACTGCTGCAGCGCTTTACCTATCGTTACCGCATCTTCCAGCGCCATGCAGGCGCCCTGCGCCATATATTGCGCCACCGGATGGGCGGCATCCCCGACCAGGGTAATACGATCGTTGCCCCACTTTGCAACCGGCTCGCGGTCGGCGGTGGACCAGCGGCGCCAGGAAGTCGGCTTGTCGAGCATCTGCCACGGGCGCGGATGAATCCCTTTAAAGTAAGAGAGCACCTCTTCTTTACTACCGTCGCGCACGCCCCACTCTTCGCTTTCGCGGCTATGGAAGGTGACCACAAGGTTGTACTGTTTGCCGCCGCGCAGCGGATAATGCACCAAATGACAATGCGGCCCGGCCCACAGTACCGGCGCGTTAATACGCAGGTCTTCCGGCATGTCGGCGGCCTCTATCACCGCGCGGTACACCACGTGGCCGGTGACCCGCGGCGCATCGCCGAGCAGACTCTGGCGCACCACTGACTTCACGCCGTCGCAGCCCAGCAGAATATCGGCGGTCCAGCTGTTGCCTTTGTCATCAAAGACCGTCACGTCATCGGCGGTCTGGCGGATATCCACCACCTGAGTTGAAGTCCGGTATTCCACGCCGGGATGGGTCAGCGCGGCTTCCCAGACGGTGGCGTGAATGTCCACCCGATGGATCACCGCATACGGGCCGCCGAAATGGTCACGGAAGGCCTGCCCGGTCTCGATACGCACCACCTCTTCCCCATTCACCGCATCCATCATCGTGATATGGTCGGTAAACACCGCACGCTGGCGCGCCACTTCGCCGACGCCCAGACTATCCAGCGCTGAAAACGCATTCGGCCCCAGTTGAATACCGGCGCCGATTTCGCCGATTTCATGCGCCTTTTCCAGCAGCATCACTTTGATCCCCTGGCGCGCCAGAGAGAGCGCCGTCGCCGCGCCGCCAATGCCGCCGCCAACGATAATTGCTCGCGTCACTTTCGCCATTTTCCCTCCTCCCTAGGCCGGAATTTTGTCTTGTTGATTTTCCGGCGCGGCGGCAATAAAGGCCGGTAGCCGGGTACAGGCGTCGTAAACCGCCTGGCAGCGCGGATAATGGCTCAAATCACACCCCATCCGCTGCGCGTTGGCCCATTGCGGCACCAGACAACAGTCGGCGAGCGTTGGTCTATCGCCGACGCAGAAAGCGCCGGATTTCGATTGTCGCAGCAGTTGCTCCAGCGCGCTCAGCCCCTGCTGGATCCAGTGGGCGTACCAGCGTTTTTTGTCCGCTTCGCTGACCTTCAACTCATCGCTAAGGTAGCGCAAGACCCGCATGTTATTAATCGGATGAATATCGCAGGCGATGGCGTAGACCATCTCCAGCACCCGCATCCGCGCGGGATCCTCCTGCGGCAGCAGCGGCATTTGTGGGTAGTGGCGGTCAAGCCAGTCAACAATCGCCAGCGACTGACCCAGCGATTCACCGTCATCGGTGATAAGCGTCGGCACCAGCCCAACCGGATTGAGCCGCCGGTACTCCAGCGCATTCTGCGCCCCGATGCGGATATTCACCCCAACGCTCTGATAATCGATGCCCTTGAGGGCCAGCGCGATGCGCACCCGATATGAGGCAGAGCTATTAAAAAAACTGTACAGCTTCATTGTTCACCTCACACCACGCGAACGGCGATAGGCGTCAGTCCGTCTACGTTGCCGGTAATCACATCCCCCTTTACCACCGCGCCGACGCCCTCCGGCGTGCCGGTGAAAATCAGATCGCCGGGCTGTAGTTCAAAAAAGCCCGAGAGATAGCTGATAGTTTCATTTACCGACCAGATGAGGTGGCGTATATCGCTACGCTGATGATCTTCACCATTCACCTGCAGCCAGATTCCCGCCTGATTCACCTCGCGCGCCTCGGCGGCTTTATGCAGCGGCGCGACAGGAGCAGAAAGATCGAACGCTTTACCTATCTCCCACGGGCGCCCCATCTGGCGCATCTCCATCTGGCGGTCGCGGCGGGTCATATCGAGTCCGGTGGCATAGCCCCAGATATATTCCTGCGCCTGCTCCAGCGGGATGTCGCGTCCCGCCTTGCCGATGGCGACCACCAGCTCAATCTCGTAGTGATAGTTGTCGGTCTGCGCCGGATACGGCAGATCCAGCGTTTCGCCAGCCGCCACCGGCACAACCGCATCCGCCGGTTTGCAAAAGAAGAACGGCGGTTCGCGATCCGGATCGAAGCCCATTTCACGAGCGTGGGCGGCATAGTTACGGCCAACACAGTAAACGCGGCGTACCGGGAACTGCTCATCGCTGCCAACAACCGGGATGCTAATCGGCGCCTGGGGTGCAAAAACATATTGAGTCATGATGGTTTTCCTTCTTATTAATAACGCGCTTCGCGGAACAGGCCTAAGGCCTCCTGTACCGGACGGTCCGAGAAGCTAAATAACACGCACTCTTCGCTGGCGTTGAACGATACGCCGTGCCAGGTTGGCGCCACGAAGATGTCTTTCGCCTGTAATGCAAAGGTTTGTTCACCAATCGTCACCTGGCCGCTACCTTCCACTACGTGGTAGATGGTGCTATCGGTGGTTTTCGCCACCCGCGACCGGAACCCTTTCGGCAACAGTTGCAGGAAAGCGCCCATCGAGGGCATCGGATAGCCGCCGGTGACCGGATTGACGTAGCGCATCTTGTAGCCGTCCCATTCGTCGGCCTCGCCAAGATGGGTCAGGTCATGCAGCGCCTCGCGGCTACGGTCGTAGCGGTAGTTAAAAATCGGCGAGGAGTTTCCCACCTGATGGCGCAGCGGCAGCATATTGGCAGCGTAGCGCGGCAGGTAGTCGCCCTCTTTACGCGTCACCGGCTGTTGCTCCTGCGGATAATCTTCAGCAAAGCCGCAGCCGAGATAGTTGACCAGCGGTAAATCGAGACCATCGAGCCAGACCACCGGTTCATCGCCAGGATTGCCGTGATCGTGCCAGCGCCACTGCGGAGTCAGAATAAAATCGCCGGGGCGCATTGGCGTGCGCTCGCCGTCGACGGCGGTAAACGCGCCGTGGCCTTCCACGATAAAGCGCAGCGCCGACTGATTGTGACGGTGGCTCGGCGCCACCTCGCCCGGCATGATGAGCTGCAGGCCGGCATACAGCGACGCGGTAATGGACGACTGGCCGCGCAGTTGCGGGTTCTCCAGCACCAGTACCCGACGCACCGCCTCTTTAGCGCCGATTAACTGCCCGCTTTCCAGCAGCAGCGGGCGAATTTCCTGATAGTTCCAGTACGCCGGGGCGCAGTTGGCATTCGGCGTTTGCGGCACCAGATGGTGCAACGATTCCCACAGCGGGGTCAGATTCTGCCCGGCAATATGCTGGTAGAACTGCTGGCGTTCGCGGTTCGATTGCGGAGTAGATAGGGTCATTATTGTTCTCCTTATTTATTCGCGACACCCGCAGAGGGCAGCGCGTCGGGTACAGATCCAGGACGGCGAACCGCCAGCATCAGCATGATGAGCATCACCGCGCCGATCGCCGCCGGTACCGCTATAACGTAAAACAGCGTGTCGAAAGAGAGATTCATCGCCATCATCATGCCGCCGGAGAGCGAACCAACAATGGCGCCGCAGCGGCCGATGGCGTTGGACCAGCTGACCCCGGTCGCGCGGCTCTGGGTTGGGTAAAGGGTGGCGGTCAGCGCATTCAGGCCCACCTGCGAACCACTCACGCCAATTCCGGTGCCGAAAATCGCCAGCGCCATCAGCCACAAACCGTTTTCGCTTAAACCGATCATCACGATGCACAACGCGCCCAGGCAATAACTTAGCGCCAGCACAAAGAAGGGATTGAAACGGTCCATCAGGATGCCGAGCAACAGTGCGCCGAGCGTGCCGCCCACCTGAAACGCGGCGGTCACCCACGAAGCGTGCTGTAAATCGATACCACGATGGTTAAGCAGCGTCGGCATCCAGCTGGAGAGCAAATAGATAATCAGCAGGCTCATAAAGAACACCACCCAGAGCATTAAGGTGATCGCCAGTTGTCGGCCGGCAAACAGCTGGCTAATGCTGCCTTTCGGCCCGGCTGCCGGTTCGTCGAGCCAGAAATGGGTCTCGGGATAGCGCTCGCCGGTGATAGCGCTGACGGTTCTGGCGATGGTCGCCTGCGGCAGCCCGCGACGAACCTGCCAGCGCGGCGATTCCGGCAGCGCCCACAGCAGCGCGACGGCCAGCAGCAGCGGCAGGATCCCGCCTAAGGCCAGAATGCCGTGCCAGCCGATATGCGCCACCAGTTGGGCGCTCACCACCCCGCCCAGCGCCGAACCGAGGGTGAAGCCGCAGAACATCAGGGTAACTAACGCGCCGCGGCGGCGGGCGGGCAGATATTCCGAAGTCATGGTGATGGTGTTGGGCATCGCCCCGCCTAATCCCAGACCGGTGAGGAAACGCAGAAAAACCAGCATCTCTAGATTCGTCGAGAATGCGGAGAGCAGACTGAACAGGCCAAACAGCGCGACGCAAAACTCAATCACCCGTTTACGACCGAAACGGTCGGAAAGCGGGCCGCAGAGCAGCGCCCCGGCGGTCAATCCCAATAGTCCGGCGCCAAACAGCGGCGCGAGGTCGCTGGCGCTCAATTGCCAGTGAACACGGATATCGGGAGCGATAAAGCCAATGGCGGCGGTGTCAAATCCATCAAGCATCACCACCAGAAAACAGCAGATAATCACACGCCACTGTAGGGCGCCAACCGGCGCTGCGTTAAGTAACGTCTGTAGTTCACGTCGTTGAGCCATAATGATGCCTCAGTGCAGGTCAGGGTAGATGTTGTATTTATTTCTTTTATGTTGCGATTTTGTAACCATGGCGATGAAATGTACAATGGCTTTTCGGGCATAGACATAACCTGGAGGTTATCGGCTGATGGCGAACTGGACGCAAAAGTTGAAGCTGCAGCATTTGAAAATGCTGGTGGCGCTGGGTGAGCAAGGCAATCTCACGCAGGTCGCGAAAATGATGAATATTACCCAGCCCGCACTCTCTAAGTGGCTGACGCAATTTGAAGAAGAAGTCGGCATGCCGCTCTTTGAGCGCCACAGTAAGGGTCTGCGCCCTTCGGAAGGCGGCAAACTGCTGCTACAGCACGCCCAGCGGCTAATCAACGACATGTCGCGCTCGCAGTACGAGATCGAGCGCTTTAAGCAAGGCGGGCTGGTCGGCAGCCTGATGATCGGCTGCTCTCCCGTGGCGACAGACTGCGTGGCGCAGGCGATCCTCGCCCTGCTTAAAGAGATGCCGACCCTGCATCTGAATATCGAAGAAAAAGTGATGACCCCGCTGCTGCACGACCTGCTCTCCGGCGTGGTCGATGTGGTCGTCGGACGTGTTGGCGGCCGCGCGCTGGAACTGCCGCTCAACTATCGTGTGCTCTATACCGAACCGGTGTGCTTCGTCGCCCGTCCCGACCACCCGCTGGCTAGCATGCCGCGTTTGAGCTGGGCGGATCTCGCCGTCTGGCGCTGGATAGTCTGGCCTACCGGCACGCCCATTCGTCAGAGCATTGATAACGCGCTGGTCGATAACGGCGTCATGCTGCCGGAGAATACTATCGAGTCAGCCTCGATGAATGTCACCAGCAATTTGCTGCAAAGCAGCGATATGATCTCTATTCTTTCTTTGCGGCTGGCGCAGCATTACGCCGAACATCGGCAGCTGACGATTCTGAATTTGCCGCGTATTGAACAAAAAGGTAGCGTTGGGGTGTTCTGGCGCAAAAGCGAAGTACCATCGCTGGCGCTCACTCGTTTTCTGCACTACCTCGCAGAATAAGGCCGCTGTTCCCATTTTCTATGCTGACGATGCCTAGAATTCATGATGTGATCGGTAGCACATTTCAGGGTTTAATTGTATGATGAATGGCAGTTCATCAAGGGTTATTACCATGAGTAAGTCGCTGAATATTATCTGGCAGTACGTGCGAGCTTTCGTCCTGATTTACGCCTGCTTGTATGCAGGCATTTTTATCGCCGGGCTACTGCCCATCACGATCCCCGGCAGCATTATCGGCATGCTGATTTTGTTCGTGCTGCTGGCGCTGCAAATTATGCCGCCGCAGTGGGTCAACCCCGGCTGCAACATTCTGATCCGCTACATGGCGCTGCTGTTCGTGCCTATCGGCGTTGGCGTAATGCAGTACTGGGATTTACTGCGCGCGCAGCTGGGACCGGTGGCGGTGTCCTGCGCCGTCAGTACTTTATTAGTCTTTTTGGTGGTGAGCTGGAGCTCGCATCTGGTCCACGGTGAACGCAAAATCATCGGGCAAAAAGGAAGTAAAAAATGATCCATGAAATGTGGTGGTCGCTACCGTTAACGCTGATTGTCTTTTTCCTTGCCCGCAAGCTGGCGGCGCGGTTTAAATTTCCGCTGCTCAACCCGCTGCTGGTCGCCATGGTGGTCATTATTCCTTTTCTGCTGGTCACCGGTATTTCTTATGAACGCTATTTTGCCGGCAGCAAAATCCTTAACGATCTGCTGCAGCCGGCGGTGGTTGCGCTGGCCTTTCCGCTATATGAACAACTGCACCAGATCCGCGCGCGTTGGAAATCCATCATCACCATCTGCTTTATCGGTAGCTGCGTGGCGATGATCACCGGTACCACCGTCGCTCTGCTGATGGGCGCCACCCCGCAAATCGCCGCTTCCATCATGCCAAAATCCGTCACCACGCCAATTGCCATGGCGGTCAGCGGCAGTATTGGCGGTATTCCAGCGATTAGCGCCGTGTGCGTCATTTTCGTTGGGATCCTCGGCGCGGTGTTCGGCCATACGCTGCTTAACGCCATGCGTATTCATACTAAAGCATCCCGCGGCCTGTCGATGGGTACCGCCTCGCACGCCCTCGGCACCGCGCGTTGCGCCGAACTGGACTACCAGGAAGGGGCGTTTAGCTCGCTGGCGCTGGTACTGTGCGGAATTATTACCTCGCTGGTCGCGCCTTTTCTGTTCCCGGTGATCGTCGCTGTTGTCGGATAATTGTGATTTGCATCACATTTATAAATGCAACAAATTAGCGTTGCATAAACAATGAGACCTATGTCACATATGGGTCCCGTGCGGGCCCGTACACTAGCTTCCCATTACATTGTTATGAGGCAACGCTATGCACTCTCGTTTTCAAGCTGCTTTGACTAATCTGGCGGCAGACCTGCAGGCGGCCATCGCCCCGATGCTCGCAGACCCGCACTTCCCGGCGCTGCTCGAAGCCGATCAGGTGGCGACGCTACAACAAGCAGCAGGTTTGGATGAAGACGCGCTGGCCTTTGCGCTACTGCCGCTTGCCGCCGCCTGCGCCCGCGCCGATCTTTCTCACTTTAACGTTGGCGCTATCGCCCGCGGCGTGAGCGGTCGCTGGTACTTCGGCGGCAACATGGAATTCCTCGGCGCCACTATGCAGCAAACCGTCCACGCGGAACAGAGCGCCATCAGCCACGCCTGGCTGCGCGGCGAAAAATCCCTACGCGCGATTACCGTCAACTACACGCCTTGCGGCCACTGCCGCCAGTTTATGAATGAACTGAACAGCGGTCTGGCGCTGCGCATTCATCTGCCGGGTCGCGAAGCGCACTCCCTGCAGCACTATCTGCCGGACGCCTTTGGCCCGAAAGACCTGGAAATCAAAACTCTGTTGATGGATGAGCAGGATCACGGCTTCCCCCTCAGCGGCGATGCGCTCGCGCAGGCGGCTATTCAGGCGGCGAACCGCTGCCACGCGCCGTACAGCAACTCCCCTTCCGGCGTGGCGCTGGAGCTGAAAGACGGCACCATTTTCTGCGGCAGTTATGCGGAAAACGCGGCGTTCAATCCAACACTACCGCCGCTACAGGGCGCGCTGAACCTGCTGAGCCTTAACGGTTACGACTATCCGGATATCCAGCGCGCGCTGTTGGCCGAGAAAGCCGATGCATCGCTTATCCAGTGGGATGCGACCGTCGCGACCCTGAAAGCGTTGGGCTGTCAGAATATCGACCGCTTGCTGTTAGGTTAATTAGCCTGATAGCCTGAGCAGATTGCCGGATGCGCCTTTGGCTTCTCCGGCCTGGATTCGGTAATCTGCCATATTGCTGAAAATCCCCGCAATTAAACGATGGTTTCTTGCGCTTACCCGGCGGGTAAAGTAGCCTGAAGCTTCCCTCGTCCACCATTGAGTCAAGTTCATGTTAAAGCGTGTGTTATACAGCCTGTTAGTCCTGCTCGGCCTGCTGCTGTTGACCGTGCTGGGTCTTGACCGCTGGATGAGCTGGAAAACCGCGCCCTATATTTACGATGAGCTGCAGGATCTCCCCTACCGCCAGGTGGGCGTGGTGTTGGGCACTGCCAAATATTATCGCACCGGCGTGATCAATCAGTATTATCGTTATCGGATCCAGGGCGCGCTCAACGCCTACAATAGCGGTAAGGTTAATTATCTGCTGTTGAGCGGTGACAACGCCTTGCAAAGCTATAACGAACCAATGACCATGCGCCGCGATCTGATTAAAGCCGGCGTCGATCCGGCGGATATCGTGCTGGACTATGCCGGTTTCCGTACCCTCGATTCGATCGTGCGCACCCGCAAAGTGTTCGATACCAATGATTTTATTATTATCACCCAGCGCTTCCATTGCGAGCGCGCGCTGTTTATCGCCCTGCATATGGGGATTCAGGCGCAGTGCTATGCGGTGCCCTCGCCGAAGGATATGTGGACCGTGCGTCTGCGCGAGTTTGGCGCCCGGTTTGGCGCACTGGCGGATCTCTATATCTTCAAACGCGAACCGCGTTTCCTCGGGCCGCTGATCCCCATTCCGGCGCAGCAGCATGAAGTTCCGGAGGATGCGCAATCCTACCCGGCGGTCACGCCCGAGCAGTTACTGGAGCTACAGAAAGAAAAATAGCCGCCGTCGTTTTATCGAATTTCAGGCATAAAAAACCCGCGCCAGGCGCGGGTTTTTTATATGTTCAATCTTATTTCTTACGCGCGTACTTCAGTGAATCCAGCGCCACAGCGAAGATGATAATCGCCCCTTTAATAATGTACTGCCAGTATGGATTGACGCCAATGTAGGTCAGACCATAGTTGATGACGGTAAAAATAATGACCCCGGTCACCACGCCGAAAACCGTACCCACGCCGCCGCTGAAGGAAACGCCCCCCACCACGCAGGCGGCAATCGCATCCAGTTCGTACATAAAGCCGAGATTGTTGGTCGCCGAACCGATACGTCCGGCTTCCAGCAGCCCGCCGAAGGCGTAAAACACCCCGGACAGGGCATAAATCATCAGCAGGTTCAGCGCCACGTTAACGCCGGAGACACGCGCCGCTTCCGGGTTGCCGCCGATAGCGAAGATGTTTTTACCGAAACGGGTTTTATTCCACAGGATCCACACGAAGAAGATAGCGATCAGCGCGTAGAAAGTGATGTACGACAGGCGGAATGAACCTAAAGCGACAAAGCCCTGGGCAAACTGCGAGAAGTGGCTGTCGAAACCGGAAATCGGCGACGCGCCGACAAAGTCGTAGTACAGGGAGTTGATACCGTAAACGATGATCATCGTACCCAGGGTAGTGATAAACGGCGTCACGTTGAGATAGGCAATGACGATACCGTTAATCAAGCCAATCACCGCGCCGATCGCGCAGACCAGCAGAATCACCAACGGAATCGGCATGGTCGCCATCTCCGGGAACACCTTGTTGGCGTTATCCACCGCCTGCAGCATGGTAGCCGCTACCACCGCCGCCAGACCCACCTGACGTCCGGCGGAAAGGTCGGTCCCCTGGGTGACAATCAGCCCAGCGACGCCGAGCGCGATGATAATACGTACCGAGGATTGCGTCAGGATGTTACTTAAGTTCAACAGACTTAAGAAGGTCGGGTCCTGGAAAATAATAATGGCCAGTAAGACCAAAAGTACAACGTAAATCCCACCCTCTTTCAGGTAAGTGAGGAAACTCTTTTTATTTAACGCACTCATGGAAAGCCCCTGATCTCAAAGGTGCAATGATGCAAGACGCAGAATTTCATTTTGCGTCGTGGTTTTGGTCTCAACAATTCCGGCAACCAGCCCGTTACTCATAACCAGTATACGGTCGGTAATTCCCAGCAGCTCCGGCATTTCAGAAGAGATAATAATGATGCCCTTATCTTTTTTGGCCAGTTCGGCAATCAGCTGATAAATTTCGAATTTGGCCCCGACGTCAATCCCGCGGGTCGGTTCATCAAGCATTAATATTTCCGGTTGGGTTAATAACCAACGACCGATAATAACCTTCTGCTGATTCCCGCCGGACAGCGAACCGATTTGCGTTTGATGGCCTGGGGTTTTAACCCGCATGGAATCGATAACCCATTGGGTGTCGCTTTTCATCCGCGAATTATCCAGCAGACCGACCTTGTTTTTATACTTCTTGATATTTGATATCAGCGAGTTAAAACCAATATCGAGGTAAGCATAAATTCCCGTCGAGCGACGCTCTTCGGTCACCAGCGCAAAGCCGTGGTTTATCGCCTCGTTAGCGCTATGGTTATTAATTTTTTTGCCATGCAGGGTAATTGTGCCGCTGGCCTTTTCGCGGATGCCAAACAGCGTTTCAACGATATCGGTACGTTTAGCGCCCACCAGTCCGGCAATACCGAGGATTTCACCTTTATGCAGATCGAATGAGACATCGCGAATTGACGGCTGGCGCAGCGAGGTCAGGTTACGAACTTCAAGGATTACTTCGCCCGGTTTGTTTTGTTTATCCGGAAAACGCTGGTTCAGCGAACGGCCAACCATCATCGCGATGATCTTATCCATATCCAGCCCCTCCAGCGGCTGGGTGGCAATCCACTGACCATCGCGCAGGATCGTAATCTCATCGCATAGCTGAAATATCTCCTCCATTTTATGGGAGATATAAACAATACCGCAGCCACGCTCTTTCAGCTTGCGGATTATTTTAAACAGGTGATTGACCTCTTTTTCTGTCAGCGATGAGGTAGGCTCATCCATAATGACGATTTTCGCGTCATAGGAGAATGCTTTCGCAATTTCAATCATCTGCATCTGCGATACCGATAAAGTCCCCACGCGAGCGCGCGGATCAATATCAATATCGAGTTCATCAAATATCGCTTTGGTATCGCGATACATTTTATCCTGATCGACAAACATGCCTTTGGTGGGGTAACGTCCCAGCCACATGTTGTCCATGACCGAACGTTGAAGTACCAGGTTTAATTCCTGGTGCACCATAGAAATACCGTTTTCCAACGCTTCTTTCGCCGAATGGAAATCGATTTCTTTTCCCTGAAAAAGAATACTGCCGGAATCTTTTTGATAGATTCCAAATAAGCATTTTAATAATGTCGATTTACCCGCGCCATTCTCCCCCATTAATGCATGGATAGAGTGCGGACGAACCTTCAGGTTGACATTATCAAGAGCTTTAACGCCGGGGAAAGATTTGTTGATGTCACTCATTTCCAACAAATATTCGCCCGACTGTACGCTATTATTGCTGACCATAGTTATACCTGGCTGCGTTCGTGCCGATCCGCGACGATAAGTTATATCGCAGCAAAATCGGCTTCGGTATCAGGAATAATCGGGCGCGCGAGCGCGCCCGCAATGCATGAAGAACTTATTTACCGATAAACTGGCTGAGGTTGTCTTTATCTACGCCTACGTACGGTACGCGGACAATCTTATTCTCAATTTTCCAGTTGGTGCCAGCAGCGGGCTCTTTGCCGTCAGCCAGGTTCTTCGCCAGATCGAAGGTCGCTTTGGCCTGGTTGTTGGCGTCGTTCAGCACGGTACCGGCCATCGCGCCGGATTTCACCAGCGCCAGCGCTTCAGGCAGGGCATCGACGCCGAACACCGGAATGCTGCTCTTGTTATGCGCTTTCAGCGCTTCTACCGCGCCCATCGCCATCGCATCGTTGTTCGCGATGACCACTTCGATTTTGTTGGCGTTCGGGCCGGAGAGCCAGGCGTCCATTTTATCTTTCGCTTGCGCGGTATCCCACATGGCGGTATCTAACGCCAGTTGCTGAGTTTTAAGACCTTTTTCATTCAGCTCTTTGATAACGTAGGAAGTACGCGCTTCGGCATCCGGGTGGCCCGGCTCGCCTTTCAACAGAACAAACTGAATCTGACCATCTTTGTTCAGATCCCAGTTTGGATTCGCTTTCCAGTGTTTGGCGATAAGATCGCCCTGGATAATCCCGGATTCTTTGGAGTCGGTACCCACATAATAGGCTTTATCGTAGCTATCCAGCGCCTTGCGCGACGGCTCTTTGTTAAAGAACACCACCGGCACATTTTGCCCACGCGCTTTGTCGATAACCGTACCCGCCGCCGCCGGGTCAACCAGGTTGATGGCCAGCGCCTTCACCCCTTTCGCCAGCAGCACGTCGATCTGATCGTTCTGTTTGGACTGATCGTTCTGCGAGTCATTCATCAGCAGTTGCACGTCCGGCGCAGATTTGCCGTCTTTTTCGATCGCTTTACGCACAACGGACATGAAGTTGTCGTCATACTTGTAGATCGTAACGCCGATACGGGTATCCGCGGCATGCGCTGCGGCGCCAAAAAGCATGCCAGCCATGACGGCGGACAGAGCTAAGACCTTCTTATTCATGGAATCTCCGGTTTTATTATTTTGCATCGTTTTTTTTGGCGTGAAGATAGCTGGCGGGAGTTGTTACATTAGGGTTACCGCACAACGATATTCACAACGTTAATTCTGTCTTCCGTGTAGGGTAACGCTCCAGAAAAACGGCTTCATCAAGTGCCTAACCTATTGTTTAAGATGATATTTTAAAACATCACCCGCACAGTCTGGTTCGGACTGGTCAACGCTGCCATCATAAACAGCTGAATGTTAATATACTGTGAATTTACTCACAGATTGAAAGCGGTTACATCAGCTAATAGATTCAGTTAGTGATCGGCCCCACACTTTGCTTTTGCGTCACCGAATGGCGCCGCACCAGCGTGGGCATAAAGCAGTGGCTGGCCTCGCTATCGAGTTTCCCTGCCGCCCCTTGTAGCGCCAGTTCGGTAGCCAATTTCGCCATCGACATAATGGGATAGCGCACGGTAGTCAACTGCGGATCGGTGTAACGGGAAATGGGAATGTCATCAAAACCAATCAGCGAGAGATGCTGCGGCACGGCAATGCCGTTATCCTTGAGAGTGGTTAACGCCCCGGCAGCCATACTGTCGTTATAGGCAAACACCGCGGTCAGGCCTAAATTACGCCCCAGCAGTTCTACCATCGCCGCTTCACCGCCCTGCATATCCGGCGAACCCGAGCCCACCCAGCTATCCGGCGCGATAATGCCCTGCTCCTGCAGCGCTTTACTCCACCCTTCGCGGCGCAGTTCATCATCTTCAATGCCGTGGTTGGAAGAGAGATAGCCAATCCGTTGATGGCCGTGATTGAGCAGCATCCGCGTAGCCATTAGCGCGCCGCTGACGTTATCGAGACCCACGCAGCGGTGCGCGAAGCCCGGCACAATGCGGTTTATCAGCACCATGCCTGGAATATGCTGCATAAAGTCGCCAAGTTCGGCATCGCTTAACGCTTTCGAATGCACGATAAGCGCCGAACAGCGCTGGCGAATCAGCACCTCAATGGCGTTACGCTCTTTTTCAGCTTCATGGTAGCTGTTGCCGATTAGCACATATTTCTGATGCTGCTGCGCGACGGTATCCACCGCTTTCACCAGCGCGCCGAAAAAGGCGTCTGACACATCCATCACCACCACGCCAATGGTATCGCTAACCTGGGTCGCCAGCGCCTGGGCATTGGCATTCGGCCGATAGCCCAGTTGCGCGACCGCCTTCATCACTGCCTCCCGGGTATCCGGGCTCACCAGCGCGCTGTTGTTCAGCACCCGTGAAACCGTCGCCACGGAAACCCCCGCCTGACGGGCGACATCACGAATGGTGATCATACATACCCGCCTTTATCGCATTGCAATACGTCACACCCACCTCCTGTGTTCAGCAAGGTGGCTATTCTGGCAGCGACGCGCACCGCGCTACGTGAGTGAGGTCACACGGCTGGAAACGGTTACATCCATTTTGTTAATGATTGTGATCGAGATCGTTATACAGATGTATCTCTGGATGATGTCCCTGAGGCTCTCAGGGTTAACTGACGCCATAGCCACTCAACGGGCCCCTGGCGGAAATGACGCAGCCAAAACTGCGAGAAGAGGAGATTAACGGCCCACACCGCCGGCACAAAGGCCAACAGCTGTAAACGGTCAAATTTCATAAACAGGCCCAGATGATAGAACAGCGCGGTGCAGATCAGGGTTTGCAGTAAATAGTTACTGAGCGCCATCCGCCCAACGCAGGCAATCGCCCCAACCAGACGAAAGCGGCATAATTGCGGCCAGAATCCCCACGCCAGCGCGGCATAGCCGATGGTTTGTAGCGGCGCGCCAAGTTCACGCGGCGCCTGCAGCAGAAAACCGCACCAGCGGTAGTCCCATTGCAAATACCACTGCGCGGCGATGGCCGGCACATTTACCATCATTCCGGCAATAATCAGCACAGCCCCGACGCGGCGATAATGGCTAAGGCTAAACTGCCCTTTCAACCAGCCGCAGCGCATTAGCGCCGCGCCCATTAGCATCATCCCCGCCAGCTGCCAGCCATACTGCACGCCAAGCGCCACCAGGTTATCGGACAGCATATCCGCGCGATTGCTCACCGCCTCCAGACCGCCTTTGAGCTTCCAGAACTGCTCATACTGCACATTCGCGGCATCGGGCACCCATGACCGGCTGGCGCCGTTGGCGGAAATTAATCCCAACAATACCAGCACCGCAATACCGATGAGATAAAGCACGACGCCGGTATTAAATAGCGATTTAACATGATGGGCATCGCGCACCATGCGCCAGGCAATCAGCCCCACCAGCGCATAGGCCAGCAGAATATCGCCGTCCCAGAAAAAGAGACCGTGGATAAAACCAAGCAGGGCAAGCAGCGTTAGCCGCGACTGGATCCAGCGTTTACCGCGTACCAGCAGCATTTGCAATCCGGCGCCGAACAGCAGTGCAAACAGGGTGAGGAATTTTACCTGCGCAAACAGATCGAGGATTGCCCAGCTCCAGGCGTCGCTCTGCGAAATACTCCCGGCCCAGGCCGGATTCAGATAGGCCGCCTTCGGCAAGCCGAAGGCGGTGATATTCAGTAGCAGAATGCCGAGGATGGCGACGCCGCGAACGAAGTCCAGCGTGACGTTTCTCTCCATGCACCCTGCTCCGAATTAATTGTGGTGACGTACGGCGCGCAGGAACTCCTGGCGGGTATTCTGGCTGGATTTAAACAGACCGCCAAGCGAAGTGGTGGTCGTGGCGCTGGTCGCATCGCGGATGCCGCGCGCTTTCACGCAGTAATGCACCGCGTCAATGGATACCGCGACGTTGCTGGTACCGAGCAAAGTCTGCAGCGCGGTAAGAATCTGCTGCGTCAGGCGCTCCTGCACCTGCGGACGCTGGGCAAAGAACTGCACGATGCGGTTAATTTTCGACAGGCCGATTACCGAATCTTTCGGGATATAAGCAACGGTCGCTTTGCCGTCAATCGTCACAAAGTGATGTTCACAGGTACTGGTCAGCGTGATATCGCGGACCGTCACCATCTCGTCAACTTTCATTTTGTTTTCAATAACGGTGATTTTCGGGAATCTGGCATAATCCAGACCGGAGAAAATCTCATCAACGTACATTTTTGCGATGCGATGCGGAGTCTCCATCAGGCTGTCGTCACTGAGATCAAGATTCAGCAGCTGCATAATCTCAGTCATGTGCCCGGCGATCAGACGCTTGCGCGTTTCATTATCAATTTCTTGTACTGGCGGACGCAGCGGCGTCTCCAGCCCACGAGCGACCAGCGCTTCATGAACGAGTATGGCTTCTTTACTCAATGATGACATTTAGGTTCTCCTGCAGGTGTGGCGCTCTTTGCTCTTCTGAGGGCAAAGTTTGCACTCATTGTGCGTGAGGTGGCGCACATAATCCAGTAGCCGTCACGATAATTATTGAAATTGGCGCAACCTTTCATTTTTACCGCTGCGGTTGGACGTTGTCGATGCGCCACGCCAGCGAGCCCTACCGCCCTCGCGCGCATTCATTAGCACTGTAGATGTTTAGAGACGTTCTTTATAACTCGTATTAATGATGCAATAGCTTTGCGCGACGGGAAAGTGAAAGTTACTCACCGGTTAATGAAATATCTGTATTATTAAGCATTACACATAGATACCCGAGGAGCCCTGCATGGAACTGCTTGAAGAACATCGCTGTTACGAGGGTCGGCAGCAGCGCTGGCGTCATCACTCCAGTACCCTGAACTGTGCGATGACGTTCAGCATTTTTTTACCGCCGACGACGGAAACCGCCCCGCCGCCGGTGCTGTACTGGCTATCCGGTTTGACCTGCAATGACGAAAACTTCACCACCAAGGCTGGCGCCCAGCGTGTCGCCGCCGAACTTGGCATCGCGCTGGTGATGCCCGACACCAGCCCGCGCGGTGATGACGTCGCCGATGATGCCGGTTACGATCTCGGTAAAGGCGCGGGTTTTTACCTCAACGCCACTCAGGCGCCGTGGGCGGCACATTTTCGCATGTACGACTACCTGCGCGATGAGCTACCGCAGTTGATTAACCGTCAATTTAAGGTCGCCGACCGTTGCGCTATCAGCGGCCACTCGATGGGCGGCCACGGCGCGCTCATCATGGCGCTGAAAAACCCAGGGCGCTTTACCAGCGTCTCGGCCTTCGCGCCGATCGTTAACCCATGCAAAGTTCCGTGGGGACAAAAGGCGTTCAGCGCCTATCTCGGCAATGATGAAGCGAACTGGCAGGAGTGGGACAGCTGCGCACTCATGCAGGCAAGCCAGGCCGGGGATGCCATTCCCACATTAATTGATCAGGGTGACGCCGACCAGTTTCTCGGTACCCAGCTACAGCCCGCGGTGCTGGCAGAGGCGGCGCGACAGAAACAGTGGCCACTGAGCCTGCGTATCCAGCCCGGCTACGACCACAGCTACTATTTCATCGCCACCTTTATAGAAGATCATCTGCGCTTCCACGCGGAGCATCTGTTTAAGTAACCCTCTATTTCCCTCCGCCGGGCATGCTCCGCTTGCCCGGCTTTATATCTTCGTCAGGAACTATCTTGTCGCTACGGGCGATAATTTGTTATTTAAAACACAACATATATGATTTAGCATATATGTACCTCCATGATAATCTGGTCAACCATGATAAAGCCTATCCAGCTGTTTAAAATCCTGGCGGATGAAACCCGTTTAGCCATCATCATGTTGCTGCGTGAGTCCGGCGAACTGTGCGTCTGCGATCTGTGTGCCGCCACCGGGCAATCCCAGCCGAAAATATCTCGCCATATGGCGATATTACGTGAATCTGAACTGGTACTCGACCGCCGGCAAGGGAAATGGGTCCACTATCGCCTCTCGCCCCATATGCCGGCCTGGGCGGCGGAGATCATTGCCACGACCAGGCAGAGCATGAGGGAAGATATTGACGAATGGCGCAAGAAAACAGCGTGCGCCACCTGTTGATACATATATAGAAACGCATATATCGGAGTAGAGAATGTTGTTGGCCGGTAGTCTCTTTTTATTCACGCTGGTGTTGGTTATCTGGCAGCCCAGGGGCCTCAGCATCGGCTGGAGCGCGAGTATTGGCGCAATACTGGCGCTGGCCAGCGGCGTTATTCATCTCAGTGATATTCCCGTTGTCTGGAATATCGTCTGGAACGCAACAGCAACTTTTATCGCGGTGATTATCATCAGCCTGCTGCTCGATGAGTCGGGCTTTTTTGAATGGGCTGCGCTGCATGTCTCCCGCTGGGGCAACGGGCGCGGTCGTCTGCTGTTCACCTGGATTATCCTGTTAGGCGCGACCGTTGCGGCGCTGTTTGCTAACGATGGCGCAGCGCTCATTCTGACGCCCATCGTCATTGCCATGCTGCTCGCTCTGGGGTTCAGCAAAAGGACAACATTAGCCTTTGTCATGGCTGCCGGGTTTATTGCCGATACCGCCAGCCTGCCGCTTATCGTTTCCAATCTGGTCAATATTGTCTCAGCTGATTTCTTCCGGCTTGGTTTTACGCAATACGCCTCTGTGATGGTTCCTGTTGATATTGCTGCCATAGCGGCCACGCTGGGCATGCTGCATCTGTTTTTCCGCCGGGATATTCCAGCAACTTACAACGTCACTTTGCTGAAAACACCTGCCAGCGCGATTAAAGATCCCGCAACCTTCAAAGCCGGCTGGGTTGTTTTGCTTTTGTTGCTGGTTGGTTTCTTTGTTCTTGAACCGCTGGGGCTGCCCGTTAGCGCCATCGCCGCTGTCGGAGCCGCTGTTCTGTTTGCCGTTGCGAAAAAAGGTCACGCCATCAATACCGGTAAAGTATTGCGCGGCGCGCCCTGGCAGATCGTTATTTTCTCGCTGGGTATGTACCTGGTGGTCTACGGTCTGCGCAATGCGGGCTTAACGGAATATCTATCGGGTGTGCTGAATATGCTGGCGGATAAGGGACTGCTGGCGGCAACGTTTGGCACGGGCTTCCTGACCGCTTTCCTGTCGTCGGTAATGAACAATATGCCAACGGTCCTGGTGGGCGCACTGTCGATTGAAGGAAGCACCGCTTCTGGCGTTATCAAAGAAGCGATGATCTACGCCAACGTGATCGGGTGCGATTTAGGCCCCAAAATCACGCCAATAGGCAGTCTGGCGACCCTGCTGTGGCTGCACGTACTGTCGCAGAAAAGCATGACCATCAGTTGGGGATATTACTTCCGCACGGGCATCATCATGACGCTACCTGTGCTGTTTGTCACTCTGGCCGCGCTGGCGCTGCGGCTCTCTCTCACTCTATAACGAGAAACTCATATGAGTAATATCACCATCTATCACAACCCGGCCTGCGGTACGTCACGTAATACACTGGAGATGATCCGTAACAGCGGTAATGAACCCACTGTTATTCACTACCTTGAAACACCGCCGACTCACGATGAGCTGGTTAAACTTATCGCAGAGATGGGGATCGCCGTGCGTACTCTGCTACGCGAGAATGTTGAACCTTATGCCCAGTTGGGACTCGCGGAGGACAAGTTCACCGACGAGCAGTTAATAGAATTTATGCTCGCTCATCCCATCCTGATTAATCGCCCTATTGTGGTCACTGAACGGGGAACCCGCTTATGTCGGCCATCTGAAGTGGTACTGGATATCCTGCCCGATCCGCAGCAAGGCGCTTTTAGCAAAGAGGATGGAGAAAAGGTGGTGGATGAAAGGGGCAAGCGGCTGATACCTGGCGGATAGCGGCGTACACGTATTATCGGGGCTGCCGCCACTGAAGTTACTTCAGCGGCGGCAGACAGTTTATCGCTATCAGAAGCGGTAATCGACGGCCATAAAGTAGCGACGGCCATCTTCGGTGTAGCTGTAATCGTCGCGGTTCAGATCTTTGTCGCCAACGTTAAGCACGCCGGAGCGCAGTTTCACGTTTTTACTGACCTGCCACGCGGCGCCGATATCGAACATGGTATAACCGCCTGGGGTTTTACCCGTCGCGCTTACCGCACGCTGCTCGCCGGTATAGTTGGCCGTGACGTAGAAAGACCAATCCTCCAGCGGTTTCCAGTCGAGGGTACCGTTAGCGGTGTGGAACGGCAGCGTCTGCAGCGGTTTATTGCCGCCGTTGCTCAGATCGCGACCATCGTTATAGGTATAGTTGACCGTCAGTTTCCACTCTTCGCCGAACGGAACCTTCACTTCGGTCTCTACGCCTTTAATCCGCGCTTTGTTGACGTTGAAGTAACGGAACACCGGCACACGCTTACCGTTCACGGTCTTCCAGCCGACGAAGTTCGGGTAACCCGGCGCTTCGCTGGCGCTGGAGGTGCGCAGGATGTCGATCATATCGTCAACGTTGTTCTGGAAGGCGGTCACGCTGCCTTCAACTCCCTCCAGCCAGCCCTCTTCACCGCTGTAATACAGACCGAGCTCAAAGCTTTCGCTGGTTTCCGGCTTCAAATCCGGGTTACCGATAATGCTGCAGCTACCGCGACAGGAGTTGGTGGTCCAGTCCGGGTTCAATTGCAGCAGCGACGGCGCTTTAAAGGCCGTTGCCCAACCGCCTTTCACGGTCACGGTATCGGTGGCGTTATAGACCAGGTACGCACGCGGGCTCCAGTGATCGCCGTAGGTTTGGTGATCGTCCATACGGATGCCGGTGGTCAGCGCCAGTGGTTCAAAGATCCGCCACTCGTCTTCGAGGAACAGCGCGTACTGGCTGGCGGAAGTCGATTTGCCGCCGCTGCTCAGGTTCACCGGATCTTTGAGTTTATCGTGGCGCCATTCACCACCGAGGGTGACGATCTGGTTGATCATACCCAGCGGCATCACATATTTACCATCCACCGCATTGCTTTCAGAGGTAATGGTCCCAGCCTGCCCCGGGTTTTTGTTATCCACTTTCTCGCCGTAGAATTTCACTTCGCTATTCCCAACATCCCAGCGCCCGTTATGGGTCAAAGAGTAGTTTTGGCGTTCAAGGCGGTTTTTGTCGAGCGAGTCTGAGTCGCGATCCTGGCGATCGAAACCGTAGCCGGCGGTAATGTCCTGATTCTCCGTTGGCGTCCAGGCGAACTCAACGTTACCGTCGCGGCTGGTGAAACCTTCAATGCGCGGCGTTTCACCCGCAGCGTTGCTGGAAGATTGCTGATCGTCTTTACTACGTTTCGCCAGGCTGCCGTAGGCTTTCATCCCCAGCACGCCGTCGATCAGCGGGCCGCTGGTGAAGAACTGGCCGTTATAAGTGTCACCGCGATCGCGGTGTTCCTGAATGGTGGCATCGCTGCTGAGGGTTCCGGTCCATTTCTGGCCGATTTTTTTGGTAATGATGTTGACCACGCCGCCGAGCGCATCGGAACCGTACAGGGAGGACATCGGGCCGCGCACTACTTCAATCCGCTCGATGGAGTCCACCGGGATCCAGTTCAGATCGAAATCGTTATGGCGGAAGACGGCGTTACGCGAGTTCACCCGTTTGCCATCGATGAGGATCAGCGTATAGCTGCTATCCAGACCGCGGATGCTGACACCCTTGCGGTTATCCCCTTCGTTAGTGAGCTGAACGCCAGGCACATCGCGCAACACGTCCTTCAGGTTCTGCACCGGCTTACGCTGCAAGTCCTGTTGGGTGATCACGCTGATACTGGCGGGCGCATCTTTGACGCTCTGTTCAGTCGCCGCGGCGGTGACAACCAGCGTTTCGTCATCATTTGCGGCCAGCGCCGGAAATGCCAATGCTACGACGGACGCGCACAGTCCCGCCCGGGCAAAAGGGTTTAACCTGAACATACCAAATCTCCATGAGGTCAACTACAAATCAAACAAAGGGTGCTGCTTGCACATCCTGTCGACACGCGGCTCTGGCGGCCGCGCGCAATTTTTTTACAGTCGATGTGGCTGGTCACCCCCTGCCTTTCGTAGTTGAGCGGCAAGATATGGAGATTGGCTTCATCCTGAATTTGCCGAAATGATAAGGATAATGATTACAATTATCAATACAATTATGAAGAAGTGTGTCCGTTTGTAAGCCTTGCTGGCATAAAAAAAGCCCTCTTTAAAAGAGGGCTTTATCGAAAACGGTAGAGTGTGGAATTAGCCTTTAAAGCGTTCCGGGAACTTCATTTCGCTGTAGCGCACGAAGCGGGTACCTTTCACCAGCTTGTAACCAAACCAGATAACCAGGAACAGCGGAATGCCGATGTAGGTCGCCGCCACGCCGCCCCAATCAATGGTGTCCTTGAGGAAGGCTTCATAGTTCTGGCCAAGGGTGATGATCAGGCACAGTACGAAGGCGAAGATCGGCCCCAGCGGGAAGAACCCGGAACGGTACGGCAGGTTATTAATATCGTTACCCTGCAACACGTAACCACGACGGAAACGGTAGTGGCTGATCGCAATACCCAACCAGGCGATAAAGCCAGTCATCCCGGAGGTATTCAGCAGCCACAGGTAGACCGTCTGGTTGCCGAACATCGAGGTCAGGAAGCACAGCGCCGCAATCACGGTAGTCGCATACAGCGCGTTGCGCGGTACGCCGCCTCTCGACAGCTTCGAGAAAATGCGCGGCGCTTTGCCGTCGCACGCCAGGGTATACAACATACGCGTAGAGGCGTACATCCCGGAGTTACCCGCCGACAGCACCGCCGTCAGGATAACCGCGTTCATGATCGCCGCCGCAGAGAGCAGACCGGCGTGCTCGAATACCAGGGTGAACGGGCTAACGGAAATGTCTTTAACGTCGTTGCGCAGCAGGCTCGGATCGGTATACGGGATGATCAGGCTGATAATCAAAATCGCGAAGACATAGAACAGCAGGATACGCCAGAACACCTGACGCACCGCGCGCGGAATGTTCTTCTCCGGATTTTCCGATTCGCCCGCGGCAATACCGATGAGTTCGGTGCCCTGGAAGGAGAAGCCGACAATCATCGCCACGCCGATCATCGCCGCAAAACCGCCGGCAAACGGCGCATCATCAATGCCCCAGTTGCTCCAGCCCGCCGGCTTGGCGCCTTCGAAAATGCCAAAAATCATCATAATGCCGACGATGATAAAGATAATCACGGTGGCAACTTTAATCAGCGAGAACCAGTACTCCGCTTCGCCGAAGCCGCGTACCGAGATCCAGTTCAGCAGGAACATGATGCCGAGGAATAAGGCGCTCCAGATCCAGCCGGGTGTATCCGGGAACCAGTAGCTCATCACCAGCTGCGAAGCAACGAGGTCAACGGCGATAGTCACCGCCCAGTTGTACCAGTAGTTCCAGCCCAGCGCGAAACCAAAGCCTTCTTCTACATAGTTCTGACCGTAGGTCGCAAAAGAGCCTGAAACCGGCATAAACGCCGCCAGCTCGCCGAGGCTGGTCATCAGGAAATACACCATCAGACCGATCAGAATGTAGGAAAGCAGCGCGCCGCCGGGGCCTGCCTGAGAAATTGTTGCGCCAGAGGCAACGAAAAGACCTGTACCGATGGAACCGCCAATAGCGATCATGGTCAAGTGGCGCGCTTTTAGCTCGCGGCGGAGCGTGGGCGCTTCTGTGGTTTTAGTTTCCGAAACCATGTGAAAATGCTATCCATCCAAAAAATGAGGCGCGATTGTAGCAGACGATCGTCCATCCATCCGGTACAAATGCAAAGTTATAAGAGAGCTTCATGATCTGACACAAATTATTAGTAAAGCAGTAATCCTGCATTGGCGCATAAAAAAACAGACAAAAAATCGCGGCTTACGGCAAAATAACGCGAGGATTGTCACAATGCTGAAGGAGTCAGCTTATGGTTTCCCCCACTCGTCGCAGCCTGGCCCCCGATGCCTTTCTGCTACTGGCGATTTTCTGCCTGTATCTATTCGTTATTGGCCTGTACGCCAGTATCACGGTGCTGGAACACTGGTTGCGGCTGCCAAATTACCTGACCGATAACAGGGAGACTTTTCTTGTCGGCGCGCTTCCTCTTGCGATTGCGGGGCTGCTGGGGCTACTGGCGGGCGTCGGAGTGAAAAAGCGGCTGATGGTTCGGCTATGCAAAGTCTTCTGCGCCTTTTCTCTTATCTATATTGCGGCTTTCGCCTGGCTGGACTGGCGCACGATGGACCACTATCGGGATAACCCGCAGTACGGCGTATGCAAGCAATACAGCAAACACACCATTTATATGTACGTGTGGAATAGCGACTGGTGCGACCATTTCGACAAAAGGGTGCAAATCCCCTCCCCCATTGCTAATAGGGAGAATACCCCGTGAAGAAACCAGCAAAAGTTGCTAACGCCGAACCGCAGGCCACTCGCGCACAGCGAATCTGGCAACAGCTAAACGCATGGCTTATTTTTCCGGCGCTAGGGGTTTACGCGCTCTATTTAGCAACCGACTATCTGCCATTACTGAAATTACGCGGTTGGCCGGACTTCGCCTCCGTTTCCTTACTGAAGGCCAATTTTACCGGCTCCGCGCTGCTCTTTTTTTCATTCGCCTGGCGGATGGACAGAGTGCTGCGTGGTAAAACCGTCGATGGAAGTTATGAAAATCGCCTGCTGACCGCTATCGCCGGATTTACGCTGGCGCTGCTGATCGTCATCAACAGCGCCATTTTTACCTTACATTTTACGGTATACGGCTCGCCGCGCTATATTCGCTGCTGGGAACCCGTTCCCATGGGCAGCTGGCATTATGCCAGAACCCCGGAGATCTGCGTGCAGCACGGCTACGCGCCAATAAGGGATACCGCTACACCTCGCAGTAACGGATAAAGCGCTGCAGCGCCTTGGAAACGTGTTTTTGCCGATGGCGAATACGCCACAACGTGCGCGTCAGGCGCGGTAGCGGCAGCTTGAGCTCCACCAGCGTTCCGGCCTCCAGCTGCTCGGCAATGACTCGCCGCGACAGGCAGCTGATGCCTAGTCCGTGGCGCACCGCATGTTTAATGGCCTCTGAGTTGCCAAGCTCCATGCCCAGTTGAAATGCGGGCAGATGCGACAACAGCACATAATCGACGATCTCTCGCGTGCCGGAGCCATGCTCGCGCAGGATCCACTGCGCTTCCGCCAGCCGTTGCAGCGTCAATTCGCCTTCCAGGAATGGCGAATCAGGGGCGGCGAACACCACCAGTTCATCTTCAATCCACGGCTCGGCGATAATATCCGCCGCGTGGCACGGCCCTTCAATCAGGCCAATATCGACGCGCAAATCGCTGACCGCATTAATCACATCCTGGCTGTTGCCGACGCTCAGCTCCAGCGGCAGTTCGGGGAAGTCGCGGCGGTAGCGGGCGATGATTTCCGGCAGAATATAGTTGCCGATGGTGCTACTGGCATAAACGCGGATCGCGCCATTATCGCCGCGAAACAGCTGTTCTATCTCTCCGGCGCGCTCCAGCAGCGCCAGCGCCCGCGGGTAGAGCAAGCGGCCATGCTCGTTGACCACCAGCCGTTTACCGACGCGGTCAAACAGCTGAACGCCGAGTTGCCCCTCCAGGTCGGTTAGCGCCGCGCTCACCGCCGACTGCGAAAGCGCCAGCATCTGTGACGCCTGCGTCGTTGACCCGCTTTTCAAAACCTCAGCAAAAACTTCCAGTTGCCGTAGCGTGATATGCATAACTCACCTGTTTATTAGCCCAAGCTGGATAACCGTCAACGCTATGGTGACATAAATCAGCAGGGCTGTGGCCTGAAGGATGAAGGGTATAACCCAAAATCATTCGTGCTGCAGAAAGGCGGCAAGTGAGCGACAAATTCGTCAGGAACGAATTTGACCAGTCAAAGGCTGGCCTCCGGTGAGGGACAAGGATGTCCCTCATTAATCCCCAGGAGCTTACATCAGTAAGTGACTGGGGTGAGTAAACGCAGCCAACACATCTGCAGCGCGAAGGATGAAGGGTTTATCACTTATTCCGATAGATTATAAATATATAATCAATTTTATTTTTAAACCAGCCAGTCGTATTCTTTGCCCAGACAAAGGAGAAGGTTATGACAGCACTCACTTTACCCACTAAACATCGCACCCTGTGGCATTTCGTCCCAGGCCTGGCGCTGACCGCCGCGTTGACCGGCGCCGCCCTGTGGGCAGGCAGTTTCCCTGCTATCGCCGGCGCGGGCTTCAGCGCGCTGACGCTGGCTATCTTGTTCGGCATGGTGGTCGGTAACACCGTTTATCCCAAAATTTGGCAGTCCTGCGACGGCGGGGTGATTTTCGCCAAGCAGTATCTGCTGCGCCTGGGGATCATTCTTTATGGTTTTCGTCTGACGTTTGCCCAGATTGCTGACGTCGGCGTCAGCGGGATCCTGATTGACGTACTGACGCTGTCCAGCACCTTCTTTATCGCCTGTTTCCTCGGGCAGAAGGTTTTCGGGCTCGATAAACATACCAGCTGGCTTATCGGCGCCGGTAGCAGCATCTGCGGCGCCGCGGCGGTCCTGGCCACCGAGCCGGTCGTCAAAGCCGAAGCCAGTAAAGTGACGGTGGCCGTGGCGACAGTGGTTATCTTCGGTACTATCGCCATCTTCCTCTACCCGGCGATGTATCCGCTGCTGGCGCACTGGTTCACTCCGGAAACCTATGGCATCTATATGGGCTCCACCATGCATGAAGTCGCCCAGGTCGTTGCCGCCGGTCACGCGGTTAGCCCGGACGCCGAAAATGCCGCGGTTATCGCCAAAATGCTGCGCGTGATGATGCTGGCTCCGTTCCTGCTGTTCATTGCTGCTCGTGTGAAACAACTGGCGCCAGCCGGTAACGGCGAAAAGAGCAAAATCACCATTCCGTGGTTTGCCATTCTGTTTATTCTGGTGGCGGTATTTAACTCCTTCCACCTGCTGTCGAAAGCCGTCGTCGATATGCTGGTCACCCTCGATACCGTACTGCTGGCGATGGCGATGGCCGCGCTGGGCTTAACCACCCACGTCAGCGCACTGAAAAAAGCCGGTGCGAAGCCGCTGCTGATGGCGCTGATGCTGTTCGTCTGGCTGATTGTTGGCGGCGGCGCGATTAACTTCGCTATCCACCACCTGATTGGCTAAGCAGTAAGTTTTCTCGTCGATATTCATTCATTGCTGTAACTCTCCGGTTAAGCCGCTATCATTACCCTCCCCCCAGCGGCTTAACTGGAGTTTTTTTATGAAATATATTGGAGCGCACGTTAGCGCCTCCGGCGGGCTGGCCAATGCCGCCATCCGCGCCGCCGAAATCGAAGCGACCGCCTTCGCCCTGTTCACCAAAAATCAGCGTCAATGGCGCGCCGCGCCGCTCACCGACGAAGCGATTGCCGAATTCAAAGCCGCCTGCGAAAAATATCACTTCGGCCCGGGGCAAATCCTGCCGCACGACAGCTACCTGATTAACCTCGGTCACCCGGTCGAAGAAGCGCTGGAGAAATCCCGCGAGGCCTTTATCGATGAATTAACCCGCTGCCAGCAGTTGGGATTAACGCTGCTCAACTTCCATCCGGGCAGCCACCTGCAGCAGATCCCGGAAGATGAATGCCTGGCGCGTATCGCTGAATCCATCAACATCGCGCTGGCGAAAACCGAAGGCGTAACCGCGGTTATCGAAAATACCGCCGGTCAGGGCAGCAATCTCGGTTTTAAATTTGAACATCTTGCCGCCATCATTGACGGCGTTGAAGACAAATCCCGCGTTGGCGTCTGCATTGATACCTGCCACGCTTTCGCCGCCGGCTATGACCTACGCAGCGCGGAGGAGTGTGAAAAGACCTTCGCCGAATTCGAACGGATCGTCGGCTTCCAGTATCTGCGCGGCATGCACCTGAATGATGCCAAAAGCGCTTTTGGCAGCCGAGTCGACCGTCACCATAGCCTGGGTGAAGGCAATATCGGCCATGATGCTTTTCGTTGGATCATGCAGGATAACCGTTTCGATGGTATCCCGCTGATTCTGGAAACCATTAACCCGGATATCTGGGCGGAAGAAATTGCCTGGCTGCGGGCGCAGCAGACCGCCGAAGTGGCCTGAATCCAGACACAAAAAAAGGGCCGACAAATCGGCCCTTTTTTATTGCGCTTATATTACGCCGCTTTTTCAGCTTCCGCCGCCGGCGCTTCCGGGCGCTTCAGCACCGCGTAAGAGAGACCCGCGACCAGCGTACCGGCAATAATCGCCAGCAGATAACCCAGCACCGGAGTGATGGCGCCAGGGATCAGCAGAACGAACAGACCTCCGTGCGGCGCCATCAGTTTCGCGCCAACCGCCATTGAAATAGCGCCGGTCACCGCGCCGCCAACGATACAGCAAGGTAGTACGCGCATCGGATCACGTGCGGCGAATGGGATCGCCCCTTCGGTAATAAAGCACAGACCCAGAACCAGCGCCGCTTTACCGCCTTCACGCTGTGATTTGTCGAACTTGTTGCGGGCAATCAGCGTCGCCAGGCCAAGCGCCAACGGTGGCACCATACCGGCCGCCATAATCGCCGCCATCGGCGCGTAGGTTTGAGTACTCAACAGACCCACACCGAAAGCATAAGCCGCTTTGTTCACCGGGCCGCCCATATCGGTACACATCATGCCGCCAAGGATCGCGCCGAGCAGCACCGCGTTCGCCGTCCCCATGGTTTGCAGCCAGTGGGTGAGCCAGGCCAGGATACCCGCCACCGGTTTACCGATCAGGTAGATCATTGCCAGGCCGACAATCAGGCTGGAAATCAGTGGAATGATCAGAATCGGCTTCAACGCTTCCATACTCTGCGGCAGTTTCAGCTTAGTACTGATTAACTTCGCCACATAACCAGCAAGGAAACCGGCAATGATACCGCCGATGAAGCCGGAACCGCCGCTCACGGCCAGCATACCGCCGATAAGACCAGGCGTCAGACCCGGACGGTCAGCGATGGAGAACGCGATAAAGCCTGCCAGTACCGGCACCATCAGCGCAAAGGCTGAACCGCCGCCGATTTGCATCAACGCCGCCGCCATGGTGTCTTTCACTTCAAACGCTTTAATACCGAACGCGAACGACAGCGCGATACACAGACCGCCCGCGACCACCATCGGCAGCATGTAGGAGACGCCGGTCAGCAGGTGACGATAGGCGCCAGCCGACTCTTTTTTACCGTCACCGGAGGCCTGCGGTTTGCCGGATGGTTGGTACGGCTTCGCTTCCGCAACGGCTTTATCCAGCTCCTGCGCGGTTTTCTTCAGCGCCAGTCCGGTGGTGGTGCGATACATCGGTTTACCGGCGAACTTCGCCAGATCGACTTCGATGTCGGCGGCGACGATCACCAGATCCGCCTGCTCCACCTCTTCCGGGGTAATAGCATTACCGGCCCCCACGGAGCCGCGGGTTTCCACTTTCACCCACCAGCCGCGTTTTTTGGCTTCGGTTTCAATGGCTTCCGCCGCCATAAAGGTATGAGCTACACCGGTCGGACAAGCGGTAACGGCGACAATACGTTTCTGCCCCTGGGCGGCGGCCGGAACGGCTACCGCCGCTGGCGCAACGTACGGCTTAGCGTGATCTTTCGCTTCACCCAGGAACAGCTCCGGATGGGCGACAGCACGGTTAATATCGCCCAGAAAGACGTTTTTACCATTCAGCGCGCTATCGGCCGGCAGCGCGGTCCCCAGTACGATGGCCAGTTCGGCATCGTTCGGGTTATCAATCAGCTCAAGGTGCGCTTTCTGCGCCGCGGCGCTGAGCAGGGTCTTCGCCATGTAGGCGCGAGCCTGTCCAAGCCCGGCATCAATAATCAGCAGCGTTTTCATTATGCCTCTCCTGCTGTCAATTAAAGGGTTGTAAGTCGACGCGCGCCATCATTGCGGCCAACTGGGTACGATCGGTAATGCCAACGTTGCTCTGGCTAACGGCCAGGGCGGCGACGGCGGTCGCCAGGCGCAGGGTATGCTCGCTGGATTCACGCATCAGCAGGCCGTAAATCAGGCCGCCGACCATCGAATCTCCGGCGCCGACGGTGCTGACGACCTCGACTGAAGGCGGTTTGGCAATCCATTCGCCGGAGGCGTTAACCCACAGCGCGCCCTCTTCGCCTAACGAAATCACCACGTGGGCGATACCTTGCTCGCGCAGCGCATGGGCGGCGTCGATAACATCTTTCATCTCCGGCAACTTGCGGCCAGCCCAGATTTCCAGCTCGCGGCGGTTTGGTTTTACCAGCCACGGCGCGGCTTTCAGCCCTGCAACCAGCGCTTCGCGGCTGCTATCGAAAATAATGCACGGGCACTGGCTGCGCAGGCGCGTCATCCAGTCGGTAAAGGCTTCCGGACTCACGCCGGACGGCAGGCTGCCGCTGACGCAAACCATATCGAACTGCCCCAGCCAGCTCAGAGAATCATTAACGAAACGCTCCCAGTCCGCCGGGGTCACTTCGAAACCGGAGAAGTTGAAATCGGTCACTTCGCCATCTTTTTCCGTCAGCTTAACGTTGATACGGGTACGCCCCTGCACCACCTGGAAGCGGTTGGCTATACCCAGCTCGCTGAACAGCTGCTGGAAGCCATCCTGGTTATCTTTACCGAGGAAGCCGCCGACGGTGACGTCGATGCCAAGATCTTTCAGCACCTTCGCCACGTTGATACCTTTACCTGCCGCATGCAGGCCAGTGGTACGTACCAGGTTCACTTCACCACGTTCGATTTCCGGGGTGAAACCCACCAGGTCGTATGCCGGATTTAAAGTAATCGTTGCTACACGTCTGCTCATTTATGCGCCCTCCCCAAGGCCTGCGGCGATCGCTTCGCCAATCGCATCCAGCGCTTGTTGCGCATCTTCACCCTGCGCGGTAAAACGCAGACGGTGACCTTTTTTCACACCCAGCGCCACGACCTTCATCAGGCTGCGGCCATTAGCCGGCTTGCCGGAACCATCGAGGTTGGTAACGGTAATGTCGCTGGAGAATTGTTTAATCGTATTAACCAGCATCGTGCCCGGACGTGCGTGCAGCCCGTGCTCGTTGCGTACCACAAACTCGGCGTTCAGCACGTCTTCAGCAATGGCGTCGTCGCTGGTCAGCAGCGCCAGCAGCGTGGCGGCGTCGGCTTTCAGCAGATGCTCCGCTTTTTTATCAATAAGCAGATTGCTCAGGCGATTAAGCACCGCGGTCGGCTGCTCATCGGCCATCGCGACGGTGATCAGCAGCGCCACCGGCTGCCCGTCAGCGGTAAACGCATTGGCGGCGCGACTCACGGCAACGGCGCTGCGCAGGTTGCCTTCCGCACAGTCGTTCAACCAGATCCCCTGGCCCAGGTTGAGCGGCGCATCATTAATGGTGCGGCTGACGAAATCGGCGTTTACCGCCCCCGCCTCTTTCAGCCGCGCGGCGTTCAGCGCCTGCAGCGTCAGCAGATCGTTGGCGACCACGTCGAGGCTCAACGTTTCGTTGTCGAGCTTCAGCGCTTCGCTTTGCTTTTCGCCCATCAGCAGAGCGCGCAGTTCTTCTGCGGTGGTGACGGTTCTCAACTGTTCAGCCACCGAATCGTCGCTCAGGACGTGCGTCAACTGACGCAGCAGACCGAGGTGCTCGTCGGAGCTGGCGGCAATACCGATCGCCACATAAGCGGTTTGTCCTTCTCCCCAGGTCACGCCCTGCGGGAACTGATACACCTGGACGCCCGTTTTCAGAACCTGGTCGCGGGTATCGGTGGTGCCGTGCGGAATAGCGATGCCATTGCCGAGGAAAGTGGAGGTCTGTTGCTCGCGGGCAAGCATACCGTTAACGTAGCCGTCAGCCACATTACCCGCGCTAACCAGCGCGCCAGCAATCTGACGTATTGCCTCTTCTTTATTCGCGGCCTGCTGGCCGGGATGGATATCCTGTACAGATAACTGGAACATAGTTCTCCTCTCCGCTGAATTGAATCGTTTCAGCTAACATGAGAAAAAATACGCCACCCGATGACTGGATAATACTCTGATGACGCTGAAACGTTTCAATGAGTCTGTACCTTTCTTGCGCACTGCGCAAGTAAACTCCGAAGGCTGATAACAGAATTTAGAGATACCGCACATTTTTGCTGAAGCTAATGGTGAAATGCGCCATTGGCTTCAGCATTTTGCTGAACGACATAATTTGAAACGCCTTTTTAATTTTTCGTGCCATACCACTATTTATTTTATGGGTGTCGGCGTAAACTTCGCCTCTCCTGAAACCAATGATATTCCAGCATGCAAAACAGTAGCGCCGCCCTTCCCCGCCGCGGGTTCGACATAACCTCCTCCGCTTTTCTTATCGTCGCCTTTCTGACGGGGATCGCCGGAGCCTTACAAACCCCGACCCTGAGCCTGTTTCTGACCAATGAGGTGCACGTGCGCCCGGCGATGGTCGGCTTCTTTTTTACCGGCAGCGCGGTCATCGGCATTCTGGTAAGTCAGTTTCTTGCCGGGCGTTCCGATCGTAAAGGCGATCGCAAGCAGCTGATTGTCGCCTGCTGCCTGCTGGGGGTGCTGGCCTGCGTGCTGTTCGCCTGGAACCGCAACTACTTTATTCTGCTGTTCGTCGGCGTCTTTCTCAGTAGTTTTGGCTCCACCGCCAACCCACAAATGTTCGCCCTCGCCCGCGAGCACGCGGACAAAACCGGGCGCGAGGCGGTGATGTTCAGCTCCATTCTGCGCGCGCAGGTCTCGCTAGCGTGGGTGATCGGCCCGCCGCTGGCCTACGCGCTGGCGATGGGTTTTGGTTTTACCGTGATGTATCTCAGCGCCGCCGTGGCGTTTATCGTCTGCGCGCTGATGGTCTGGTTCTTCCTGCCCAGCATGCGTAAAGAGAGCAAAACCGCCGGTGGTCATCTTGAAGCGCCGCGTACCAACCGCCGCGATGCGCTGCTGCTGTTCAGCATCTGTACGTTAATGTGGGGCACCAACAGCCTCTATATCATTAATATGCCGCTGTTTATCATTAATGAACTGCATCTGCCGGAGAAACTGGCCGGGCTGATGATGGGGACCGCCGCCGGGCTGGAAATCCCCACCATGCTGATTGCCGGTTATTACGCGAAACGTTTTGGAAAGCGCTTGCTGATGCGCATTGCCGCGCTTGCCGGACTGCTGTTTTATGTCGGTATGCTGACTGTCCATACCCCGGCCCTGTTGCTGGCGATGCAGGCGCTGAACGCGATTTACATCGGGATCCTGGCCGGTATCGGTATGCTCTATTTTCAGGATCTGATGCCGGGCCAGGCGGGCGCGGCGACTACGCTGTATACCAATACCACGCGCGTCGGCTGGATCATCGCCGGCTCGCTGGCGGGCGTTGTCGCGGAAATCTGGAGCTATCACGCGGTGTTCTGGATTGCGCTGGCGATGGGAATTATCGCCCAGGGCTGCCTGTGGCGGATTAAAGACGTTTAAGGCGCGGTCAACGCTTCGAGATGAATAAGATAAGCCATCGCCTGCTGACGCGTGCTGCCGCACATTTCCGCAGCCGGCTGTAAACCCGCACAGACTTTAGGGCGCAGCGGCGAGGCAAAAATCTTGCAGCGCAGATGTTCATCCAGCTGCACGCATGGGGTGTTGGCCGGCTTGCCGTCAGGCATTCCGGGAATGGGGCTTGAGATGGACGGCGCGGTGCAACAGGCTCCGCAGTCCGGGCGACATTCCATACCTGACTCCTTAATGAGTGGGAGGCGGACAGTAGCAAAATATCGCCCGTCAGGAAAGCTGAAGCTGGCGACACGGCTTTTTCAGCAGCGCCGCTCGAAGATTTGCCAGGAGATAGCAAAAGTCGCGAATTCCGCTTGCCTGAAAGGCCCGGCGCGAGTAGTTTTACGCGATATTTTTGACCCTTTAAGTGACAGGATTACTGCAATGCCAAGAGCGAATGAAATTAAAAAAGGTATGGTGCTGAATTACAACGGCAAACTGCTGATTGTTAAAAATATTGATATTCAGTCGCCAAGCGCCCGTGGCGCAGCAACGCTGTATAAAATGCGTTTTTCCGACGTGCGTACCGGCCTGAAAGTAGAAGAACGTTTTAAGGGCGACGACATCGTTGATACCGTTACCCTGACCCGTCGTTTCGTTGACTTCTCCTACGTCGATGGCAACGAATACGTGTTCATGGATAAAGAAGACTATACCCCGTATACCTTCACCAAAGAGCAGATCGAAGAAGAGCTGCAATTTATCCCGGAAGGCGGCATGCCGGATATGCAGGTTTTGACCTGGGATGGCCAGCTGCTGGCGCTGGAGCTGCCGCAGACCGTTGACCTGGAAATCGTAGAAACCGCGCCGGGAATCAAAGGCGCTTCCGCCAGTTCGCGCACCAAACCGGCCACCATGAGCACCGGGCTGGTGATTCAGGTTCCGGAATACCTGACCAGCGGCGAGAAAATCCGCATTCATATCGAAGAGTGCCGCTATATGGGCCGCGCGGACTAACCTCCCGCCTCTGACGGTTGCCCGGCCCAGCGTCGCGCAGGCCGGGGAATGTCCCGGATAGCGGCGCTGCGCGCCTTATCCAGGCTACTCGCTGCCGATATCAGGCACAAAAAAGGACAGCCGTTGGCTGTCCTTTTGCTTTCCCTCACGCCACGATTACAGCAACTCAGGATATTTGGTCATCTTCAGCGCCAGCTCAACGCCGCGCACTTCCGCCATGCCTTTCAGACGGCCAATCGCCGAATAACCGGGGTTGGTTTTCTTACGCAGATCGTCAAGCATTTGATGCCCATGATCCGGACGGAACGGGATGGGACGCAGATCGCCTGCTTTCTTACGACGCAGCTCTTCACTCAGAATCGCATCAACCACCGCCACCATATTGACGTCGCCGTTCAGGTGCGCCGCCTCGTGGAAGGTTTTAGGATTCTCTTCACGGCAGGTAGAGCGCAAATGGGTAAAGTGGATACGATCGCCGAAGGTTTCCACCATCTTCACCAGATCGTTATCGGCGCGAACGCCATAGGATCCGGTACACATGGTAAAGCCGTTATAAATGCTGTCCACCGTATCTTTCAACCACTGCATATCTTCGATAGTCGACACGATACGCGGCAGGCCGAGGATCGGACGCGGCGGATCGTCCGGGTGAACCGCCAGGCGCACGCCGACTTCTTCGCACACCGGCACAATCGCCCGCAGGAAGTAAGCCATGTTCTCACGCAATTGCGCTTTATCGATGTGGTCATACTCCGCCAGACGTGCGCGGAACTGATCGAGAGTATAGCCCTCTTCCGCTCCCGGCAGACCAGCGATGATATTGCGGGTCAGCTTGTCGATATCCGCCGCGCTCATCGCCTTAAAGTAAACGTCCGCCTGCTGCTGTTCTTCAGCGCTGTAGTCAGCTTCGGCGCCCGGGCGTTTAAGGATGTGCAGTTCAAAAGCGGCGAAAGCAATCTGGTCAAAACGCAGCGCTTTGGAGCCATCAGCCAACTGATATTCCAGATCGGTACGCGTCCAGTCCAGAATCGGCATGAAGTTATAGCACACGGTATCAATACCGCAGGCCGCCAGATTGCGGATACTCTGCTGATAGTTGGCAATCCACTTCTCATATTGTCCGCTGTGGGTTTTGATATCCTCGTGCACCGGGATACTCTCAACAACCGACCAGCTCAGGCCTTTTTCCGCCAGTAGCGCTAAACGCTGTTGGATCTCTTCTACCGGCCAGACCTGGCCATTCGGAATATGATGCAACGCGGTCACGACACCCGTGGCGCCAGCCTGGCGCACATCATCAAGCGATACCGGATCGTTCGGTCCATACCAACGCCAGGTTTGCTCCATCGCAATGCCCTCTTTAAGTTGTTATACCAATAATGTGAAACATCATGACGACTACCATACATGCTTCTGCTTAATGGTCAATTTCCCCCGTAGCATTGATTGATCCAGCTCACACTAAGCGGATAAATTCGGCTTACCAATTTAAATTGTTGTCATATAACTTTACACTACCTCATGTTAATCATTGGTTAATCAGGTGTATAAAAATGACAACTATCGCTACCGCCGCGCTGCCAGCAGGCGTGCAACTTCCGCAATACGATCGCCGCCAATTGCGCTCGCGTATCGTGCACCTTGGTTTTGGCGCATTTCACCGTGCGCATCAGGCGCTGCTAACCGACCGGGTGCTTAACGCCAGCGGCGGCGACTGGGGAATTTGTGAAATCAGCCTGTTCAGCGGCGATAAGCTGATGAGCCAACTGCGTGCGCAAGACCACCTGTTTACGGTGCTGGAAAAAGGCGCTGAGGGTAACCAGCCGATCGTGGTTGGCGCAGTACATGAATGCCTGAACGCCAAACTTGATTCGCTGGCAGCAATTATCGAAAAATTTTGCGAACCACAGGTGGCTATCGTTTCGCTGACGATTACTGAGAAAGGTTATTGCATCGATCCGGCCACCGGTAAACTGGACCCAACCCAGCCGCGCATCGTTCACGATCTGGAAAACCCGACGCTGCCGCAGTCGGCTCCCGGTATTTTAGTTGAAGCGCTCAATCGCCGCCGCGAACGCGGACTGGCTCCCTTTACCGTACTCTCCTGCGACAATATTCCCGACAATGGTCACGTCGTGAAAAACGCCGTCCTCGGCATGGCTGAGAAACGTAGTCAGGAGTTGGCAAGCTGGATTGCTGAACATGTCAGCTTCCCCGGCACCATGGTTGACCGCATCGTCCCGGCCGCCACCGAAGAATCTTTGGCGGAGATTGCCTCCGTGCTGGGCGTTGACGATCCCTGCGCTATCAGCTGCGAACCGTTTATTCAATGGGTTGTGGAAGACAATTTTGTCGCCGGGCGTCCAGCCTGGGAAACCGCGGGCGTACAGATGACCAACGATGTCCTGCCGTGGGAACAAATGAAACTGCGCATGCTCAACGGTAGCCACTCCTTCCTCGCCTGGCTGGGCTACCTGGCGGGGCATGCGCACGTTAGCGACTGCATGCAGGACGATGTTTTCCGCCATGCCGCCCGTCGCCTGATGCTTGATGAACAAGCGCCAACGCTATCGATTACCGGCGTGGATTTAGGTGCCTATGCCGACAGCCTGATAACGCGCTTCGCCAATCCGGCCTTAAAGCATCGAACCTGGCAAATCGCCATGGACGGCAGTCAAAAGCTGCCGCAGCGCATGCTCGATAGTATACGCGTTCATCTGGCAAACGACAGCCGCTGGCCACTGCTGGCGCTGGGCGTGGCGGGCTGGATGCGTTACGTAAGCGGCGTCGACGACGCCGGGCAAGCCATTGACGTGCGCGACCCGCTAGTCGACAAAATCAAACGGTTGGTTGACGCCAGCCAGCAAGAAGAGCGCGTAAGCGCCCTGCTTGGCCTGGAAGAGATATTTGGCAAAGATCTGCCGGGCAACCCGCAATTTGTTGCTGAAATCACTTCAGCCTGGCAGCAACTGACAACCTTCGGCTCCCGCCAGGCCGTGGCTAACGCTCTGCATAGTTAACAATTTCTGCTGTTTAGCGGACAGAATGTTTTTCTGTCCGCAGTAACCCTTCTCTTTTTCCCCTTTTTTCGTCAGGATAGTCTCAACTGTTACAACATTACATTTCTATGCTGGAGGGGATGTGACCAAAACTAACCTGATCACGGGCTTTCTCGGCAGCGGCAAAACGACCTCGATTCTTCATTTACTGGCCCACAAGCCTGCAAATGAAAAATGGGCCGTGCTGGTCAACGAGTTCGGCGAAGTCGGCATCGACGGCGCCCTGCTGGCGGAAAGCGGCGCGTTGCTAAAAGAGATCCCCGGCGGCTGCATGTGCTGCGTCAACGGTCTGCCAATGCAGGTTGGGCTCAATACGCTGCTGCGCCAGGGAAAGCCCGATCGTCTGCTGATTGAACCAACCGGTCTGGGTCATCCCAGGCAGATCCTTGATATCCTCACCGCTGCGGTCTACGAGCCGTGGATCGATCTGCGTGCGACGCTGTGCATTCTCGATCCGCGCCAGCTGTTGGAGGAAAAGATCGTGGCCAATGATAATTTCCGCGATCAGCTGGCCGCAGCCGATGTCATCGTCGCCAATAAAAGCGATCGGGCGACGCCGGAAAGCGAGGCCGCTTTTGCCAACTGGTGGCAACAGTACGCCGGCGAGCGCCTGCAGGTGAACGCCACCCAGGGTAACATCGAGCTCGCTCTGCTGGATCTTCCGCGTCGCAACACCGCGCCGCTGCCTGTAAGCCCGGACCACCTGCACAGCCACGGACAAAAGCAGGGTCTGGCGGCGTTAAATTTGCCGGCACATCAACGCTGGCGTCGCAGCGTTAACAGTGGTCAGGGATACCATGCCTGCGGATGGATTTTTGATGCTGATACCCAATTTGACACCGTTGGGTTGCTGGAGTGGGCGCGTCTGGCGCCGGTTGGCCGGGTGAAAGGCGTGATGCGAATTGCCGAGGGTCTGGTGCGTATCAACCGCCAGGGACTCGATCTGCATATCGAAACCCAAAACGCGCCGCCGCCGGATAGCCGCATCGAACTGATTTGTGAATCAGACGTTGACTGGAATGCCCTGCAGTCCTCGCTGTTGAAGCTTCGTTTAAGTTAATGCGGCTATTTTTGGCCGCTGTTTAAAAAAATCGCATCTGTTATGACTAAAAACCGTATTCCCCTTATCTTGCTGCTGAACGCCGCGGGCGTAGCCTTATTTTGTTCCTGGTATCTACCGGCAAATCACGGTTTCTGGTTCCCGCTTGACTCGGCTATTTTTCACTTCTTTAACCAGGGCGTCAGCGCCAACCACACCTATGCCTGGCTGTTAGCCATCATCAACAATCGCGCTTTCGACGCCTGCTCGCTGCTGGCGATGGGCTGCCTGATGCTCAGTTTCTGGATCAAAGCGCAGAGCGCTGAGCGCCGCCGCATAATCATTATGGGGCTGGTGATGTTGCTCGCAGCGGTAATTATCAATCAACTTGCCCAGCATCTGATGCCGGTACAGCGCGCCAGCCCTTCGCTGTTCTTTACGGATATTACGAAAGTCAGCGACGTGGTCTCATTGCCCACCAAAGACGCTTCAAAAGATAGCTTCCCGGGCGACCATGGCATGATGCTGCTCATTTTCGCCTCGTTTATGTGGCGATATTTCGGCCGCCGGGCATTTACCATTTCACTGATTATTTTTGTGGTTTTTGCTTTCCCGCGAGTGATGATCGGCGCCCATTGGTTCACCGATATTGCCGTAGGTTCACTCAGCGCGGTGCTGATAGGTGCGCCGTGGGTATTAATGACCTCGCTTTCCGATAAGTTGATCGCCTGGTTTGACCGTTCGCTTCCGGGTGGAATAGCAAAAAAATAAGATCATTTTTACATTTTATTAATATTATCCATAAGGGGTCGTTCTGACCCCTTTTTTTATATTTGCTGATGATTTATTCGCGACATCATCTTCCTGTCACATTAATCATCATTGAAATGAAGATATTGCATATTTTTCAGCCAAAAAAGGCGCTATTTTCCCCTTTGCCGATGATTCACTTTTTGTCGCAAAAATACTTATAAGAAATCGCGCAAAACCGCTCGCCATCCCACGTTTGATAGGGTAATCTCTTTCTCGTTTTGCCTTCCCAAGCAACACAATTCATCATCCAAATAAATTTGTGCGGTACTCCACATTTTTAGGCTTAAGGAATTGTCTCATTGCTTTCTGGAATCTAGGCTCTACCACGTTTGGCATTTTTTATAACGACATTGTCGTTAAGGACAACAAGGGAAAATAAACATAATGGTCAAATCTCAGCCGATTTTGAGATATATCTTGCGGGTCGCCCCCGCGATTGCAGTTGCGGTTCTGCTTTCCGCGTGTAGTTCAACAAGTACCGCCAAGAATATGCATTCTGAGACGCATGCTGTGGGTAGTGGAGATTTATCATCACTGCAAGCTTCTCAGGATGAATTTGAAAAAATGGTCAGCAACCTGGACGTGAAGTCCCGTTTGATGGACCAGTATGCTAGCTGGAAAGGCGTGCGTTACCGCCTTGGCGGCAGCACCCGGAAAGGGATCGATTGCTCGGCATTCGTGCAGCGTACTTTCCGTGAACAATTTGGCCTGGAGCTGCCACGCTCAACTTCCGAGCAACAGGATTCCGGCAAATCGATTTCGCGCACTCAACTGCGTACCGGCGATTTAGTGCTGTTCCGCGCTGGCTCTACGGGTCGTCATGTTGGTATCTATATCGGCAACAACCAGTTTGTTCATGCCTCTACCAGCAGCGGCGTCACCATCTCAAGCCTGGATGAGCCATACTGGAAAAAGCGCTATAACGAAGCGCGTCGCGTTCTGAGTCGTTCCTGATTGTTCTTCTTACCGTGAGTTATCCCTTGGCTGACGGTAAGAAATGAAAAGAACACTGCCTCGGCAGTGTTTTTTTTTGCTTCTCCGCCGGTGAACCCCGCAAAATAAGCTATGTCTTTATAAGCTATGTCTTTTAAAGGAAATGGAACCATACTCTTCAGGCATCCCATTGGCGTGATTCAATAATACGGACAGATTCTGGCCTATGCTAACCCGCTACTTTTCACCCCGACGTAAAATCTGGCTTACCAGTATTTGTATCGGCGTTGCCGTCGCGCTACTGGCCGGCAGCATCCAGTTTATGGTTATCTACCACAACCGCTCTGAGCGTTTCGATCAGATAATCAATAACGTCAGCCACTACCTTAATAGCTATTTCGCTGATTTAAGCAAAACCATTGATGGCCTGCAGCCGTTGCTCGATCAGCCCTGCGAACATATTGACTCCGGCCTCGCCGCCAGCGCCGCCTTTAGCCCCAACGTGCGCGCCTTCCTGCTGGTGAAAAACGGCAAAGCGTTCTGCTCATCCGCCACCGGCGCAATGGACACACCGTTTAAACAATTGATACCGCAGCTTGATACCAATAAACCTCTGGATATGGCCATCCTCCAGGGCACGCCGATGATGCCAAACACCGCCGCGCTGGCCATGTGGGTACAACGTCCCGGCGATCGAGACAGCGGCATTTTTGTATCCATCAATGCCAATCTGACGCCTTATATCCTTTATACCGCACGACAGAATGATTTCAGCGGCATTGCGCTGGCCATCGGCCATACGGCAATTTCGACCTTCAGCAGCAAAATTATCGATCCGCTATCATTGCCCAATGAGCCGATACGCCAGATTCAGGTTCCGGGGCTACCGCTAAAAGTGTATCTCTTTTCTAACAGCTGGCTTGGCGAGAATACCCAGTTCGCCCTGTTGCTCGGCGTGGTATGCGGCATGCTTGCCGGCTTGCTCAGCTACTACATCCTGACGATCAAATCCGATCCGCGGAAATCGATCCAACTGGGGATCAAAAACAACCAGTTCTACGTGGTCTACCAGCCGGTGGTAAAGGCCGATACCCTGCAGATTAGCGGCGTTGAAGTGCTGATGCGCTGGCGGCATCCGGTGGTAGGTGAAATCCCGCCAGACGTCTTTATTAATCTGGCGGAGACGCAGCAGATGATCGTGCCGCTTACCCATCACCTGTTAATGTTGATTGCCCGCGACGCGCCGACTCTGCAGCGTATTTTGCCGCGCGGTACCAAGCTCGGTCTGAATATCTCGCCTGCCCACCTGCATGCCGCCGGATTTCAGCAAGATATGCAACGTTTTGCCGCCGCGTTACCCGCAAACTACTTCGACGTCGTGCTGGAGATAACCGAACGTTCGATGATCGATAAAAACCAGTCGATGGCCATTTTTGAGTGGCTGCATCAGCAGGGCTTCGAAATTGCGATCGATGATTTTGGTACCGGCCATAGCGCGCTGATTTATCTGGAGCGCTATAACTTTGATTATCTGAAGATCGATCGTGGTTTTGTGCAGGCGATCGGTACCGAAACCGTCACCTCTCCCGTCCTGGATGCGGTGCTAACGCTAAGCCGCCGTCTGCAGCTGAAAACCGTGGCTGAAGGCGTAGAAACGCCGGAGCAGGCGGAATGGCTGCGCGCTCACGGCGTGAAGTATCTGCAAGGTTACTGCTTCAGCCGCCCGCTGCCGCTGGATAAACTGGTCGCCGCCCATGATGAACCGGCAAATTATTTCACAAGCCGCTGAGGGTCGCTTATGATGCGAAACCACCGGGGTTAATGGTCAGAGGATGATATTCCAACTATGTTTGCGCGCATCGGCCTGCTGCTGCTGGCTTTATTTAGCCTGAGTAGCCAGGCGCAAACCATTAAAGAGAGCGAAGCGTTCGCTATTATCGGCGAGCCAAAGTATGCCGTTGACTTTCATCACTTCGATTACGTCAATCCGGACGCACCTAAAGGCGGCAGTATAACGCTTGCCGCCATTGGCACCTTTGACAATTTCAACCGCTACGCCCTGCGCGGTAACCCCGGCGTACGCACCGATGCGCTGTATGACACCCTGTTTACCACCTCGGACGATGAACCGGGCAGCTACTACCCGCTGATAGCCGATCGCGCGCGCTTTACCGATGATTTCTCGTGGATGGAAATTACCATCAACCCGCGCGCCCGCTTTCATGACGGTAGCCCGATTACCGCCAGCGACGTTGCTTTCACCTTCCACAAATTTATGACCGAAGGGGTACCGCAGTTCCGTCTTATCTATAAAGGGACGACCGTCAAAGCCATCGCCCCGCTGACGGTGCGCATCGAACTGGCCAAGCCGGGCAAAGAAAATATGCTCAGCCTGCTGTCGCTGCCGGTAATGCCTGAGTCATTCTGGCGCCATCATAAACTGAGCGACCCGCTTTCAACGCCGCCGCTCGCCAGCGGCCCCTATCGCATCAGCCGCTGGCGGATGGGGCAGTATATTGTCTATTCGCGAGTCGAGAACTACTGGGCCGCCGACCTGCCGGTAAACCGGGGGCGCTGGAACTTCGACACGATTCGCTACGACTACTATCTTGACGATAACGTCGCTTTCGAAGCCTTCAAGGCCGGAGCGGTAGATATGCGCGAGGAGAGTTCAACAAAAAACTGGGCCACGCGCTATATCGGGCGCAACTTTAGCAACGGTTATATTGTGAAAGACGATCGAACGAATACCTCGGCAAAGGATACCCGCTGGCTGGCTTTTAATATTCAACGCCCGGTCTTTGCCGACCGTCAGGTACGTGAGGCCATCACCCTTGCATTTGATTTCGAATGGATGAATAAGGCGCTGTTTTACGGCGCCTACAGTCGGCCAAACAGCTACTTTCAGAACACAGAATATGCCGCTCGTGATTACCCGAAGGCCGATGAGCTCGCCCTGCTGGCGCCGATGAAAAAAGAATTGCCGCCTGAGGTCTTTACCCGGATTTATCAGCCGCCAGTTTCCAGCGGCGATGGTTTTGACCGCGCCAATTTACTCAAAGCAGATGCCCTATTGAACCAGGCGGGATGGGTGCTAAAAAACCGTCAGCGCGTTAATGCCAAAACCGGCAAACCGCTGCGCTTTGAGCTGCTGCTCGCCTCCGGCGGCAACGTCAGTTGGGTTCTACCGTTCCAGCATAATTTACAGCGTTTAGGCGTGACGATGGATATCCGTCAGGTGGATAACTCCCAGGCCAACAGCCGACTGCGGAGCCGCGATTACGACATGATGCCCTCGCTGTGGCGCGCCACCGCCTGGCCAGATACGGGCTTACAGGTTTCGTGGGCCTCGGACTATATTAACTCCAGCTATAACGCGCCGGGAGTGCAGAACCCGGCGGTCGACGCGTTGATTGCGCAGATCGTGCGCTGGCAGGGCAACAAACAGAAGCTTCTGCCGCTGGGCCGCGCGCTCGACCGGGTGCTGACATGGAACTATTACATGCTGCCGATGTGGTATATGGCGCAGGACAGGACGGCCTACTGGAATAAATTTTCCTTCCCGCAAACACGCCCGACCTACTCCTCCGGTTTTGATGGCTGGTGGTACGATGTTAACAAAGCCGCCAGGCTTCCCGCGGACCGACGTTAAGGATTAAAGATGGGCGCCTACCTGCTCCGCCGACTATTACTGGTGATCCCGACGCTCTGGGCCATCATCACCATCAATTTTTTTATCGTGCAGATTGCGCCAGGCGGTCCGGTCGATCAGGCGATCGCCGCCGTGGAATTCGGCGACCGCAGCGGGTTGCCCGGCGCAGTAGATAGCGGTATGGGCGCCAGCCATGCACGTACCGGCGTTGGCAATATCAGTGAAGGCCATTATCGCGGCGGGCGCGGGCTCGATCCGGAAGTGATTGCCGAAATCACCCACCGCTACGGCTTCGATAAACCCATTCACGAACGCTATCTTAAGATGCTTGGCGACTATCTGCGTTTTGATTTTGGCGATAGCCTGTTTCGCAGCGCTTCGGTGCTGCAGTTGATTAAAGACAGCCTGCCGGTGTCTATTACCCTCGGCATGTGGAGCACGCTGATTATCTACCTGGTGTCGATACCGCTGGGGATCCGTAAAGCCGTCAGTAACGGCAGCCATTTCGACGTCTGGAGCAGCACATTTATCATCATCGGTTACGCCATCCCGGCGTTTTTGTTCGCGATATTACTGATCGTGATCTTCGCCGGCGGCAGCTATTTCGATCTTTTTCCGCTGCGCGGCCTGGTCTCCGCTAATTTTGATAGCCTGCCGTGGTATCAGAAGATCGCCGACTATCTCTGGCATATCACCTTACCGGTGCTGGCGACGGTGATCGGCGGTTTTGCCGCCCTGACCATGCTGACTAAAAACAGTTTCCTTGATGAGATCCGCAAGCAATATGTGGTAACGGCCCGCGCCAAAGGCGTCGGTGAAAAACAGATCCTGTGGAAACACGTTTTCCGCAACGCCATGCTGCTGGTGATTGCCGGTTTTCCCGCCACCTTTATCAGCATGTTCTTTACCGGCTCGCTGCTCATTGAGGTGATGTTCTCGCTCAATGGTCTTGGGCTGCTCGGCTACGAAGCCACCGTGTCGCGCGATTACCCGGTGATGTTCGGCACTCTGTATATCTTCACGTTAATCGGCCTGTTATTAAACATTGTCAGCGACATCAGCTATACGCTGGTCGATCCGCGTATCGATTTCGAGGGCCGCTAATGTCATTTCTCTCCCCCGTTAATCAGGCCCGCTGGGCGCGTTTTCGCCACAACCGCCGCGGCTACTGGTCGCTGTGGATCTTCCTTGCGCTATTTATTTGCAGCCTGTGCGCCGAGCTTATCGCCAACGATAAACCACTGCTGGTGCAGTATCGCGGTAGTCTCTACGTACCGGCGCTGAAAACCTATAGCGAAACAACCTTTGGCGGTGATTTTGCCACCGCCGCCGACTATCAGGATCCCTGGCTGCAAAAACGGCTGGCGGAAAACGGCTGGGTGCTGTGGGCGCCGGTGCGTTTCGGCGCCACCAGCATCAATTTCGCCACCGACAGCCCCTTCCCTTCCCCGCCGTCCCGGCGCAACTGGCTGGGTACCGACGCTAACGGCGGCGATGTATTCGCACGGATCCTCTATGGCGCGCGGATCTCATTATTATTCGGCCTACTGCTGACGTTCTTCTCCAGCGTGCTTGGCGTGCTTGCCGGGGCGCTGCAGGGCTACTACGGCGGTAAGCTCGACCTGTGGGGGCAGCGTTTTATTGAAGTATGGTCCGGCATGCCGACGCTATTTTTAATTATTCTGCTCTCAAGCGTGGTGCAACCTGATTTCTGGTGGCTGCTGGCGATTACCGTTTTATTTGGCTGGATGACGCTGGTTGGAGTGGTTCGCGCCGAGTTCCTGCGCACCCGTAACTACGATTATATTCGCGCCGCACAGGCGCTGGGGGTCAGCGATCGCCATATAATCCTGCGCCATATGCTGCCGAATGCGATGGTCGCTACCCTCACCTTCCTGCCGTTTATTTTGTGCAGTTCGATAACCACCCTGACCTCGCTCGACTTTCTCGGCTTTGGCCTGCCGCTAGGCTCGCCATCGCTGGGCGAACTGCTACTGCAGGGGAAAAATAACCTGCAGGCGCCGTGGCTGGGGATGGCGGCATTTTTGTCGGTGGCGGTGCTGCTGACTCTGCTAATTTTCATTGGCGAAGCGGTCCGCGACGCCTTCGATCCGGGTAAGGCGGTATAACATGGGCCAGCCGTTATTAGACATTGACGACCTCTCTATCGCCTTCCGCCAGCAAGGGGCAAGCCAAACGGTAGTCAGCAACCTGACGCTGCGGATTGCCGCAGGTGAAACGCTGGCGTTGGTCGGCGAATCAGGCTCCGGCAAGAGCGTCTCCGCGCTGTCGGTACTGCGCCTCCTGCCCTCTCCGCCGGTCAGCTACCCCAGCGGCGATATTCGCTTTCACGGTCAATCATTGCTGCACGCCGATGAACGAACCCTGCGCGGGATCCGCGGCAACCGCATCGCGATGATTTTCCAGGAGCCGATGGTGTCGCTCAATCCGCTGCATAATCTGGAGAAACAACTGTACGAGGTGCTTTCGCTGCACCGCGGCATGCGCAAAGAGGCGGCGCGCGGCGAAATCCTCGACTGTCTGGATCGGGTTGGCATCCGCAACGCCTCACGACGGCTTGCCGACTATCCGCACCAGCTTTCCGGCGGCGAACGCCAACGGGTGATGATCGCCATGGCGCTGCTGACGCGCCCGGAGCTGCTCATTGCCGATGAACCGACCACCGCGCTGGACGTCTCGGTACAGGCGCAGATTCTGCAACTGCTGCGCGAACTGAAGCGTGAGCTCAACATGGGGATGTTGTTCATCACCCACAATCTGAGCATCGTCCGCCAGCTTGCCGACCGGGTAGCGGTGATGCAAGACGGCCGCTGCGTCGAACAAAACGGCTGCCGGGAGCTGTTTCAGGCGCCAACGCACTCGTATACCCGCCGCCTGCTGGATAGCGAACCGGCCGGCAAACCGGTGCCGCTCCCCGCCGACGCGCCCATCCTACTGCAGGCCCGCGATCTTAATGTCGCCTTCCCAATCCGCAAAGGGATCCTGCGCCGGGTGGTCGATCACAATCGGGTGGTCAACCATCTGACTTTTACCCTGCGGGCCGGAGAAACGCTGGGGCTGGTGGGAGAATCCGGCTCTGGCAAAAGCACTACCGGGCTGGCGCTGCTGCGGCTGATTAACTCCAGCGGAGAAATGCAGTTTGCCGGCGAGTCGATCCAGGGGCGAAATCGCCGCCAGATGCTGCCGCTGCGCCGACGCATTCAGGTGGTCTTTCAGGATCCGAATTCATCCCTCAACCCGCGTCTGAACGTCCTGCAGATTATCGAGGAAGGATTACGCGTTCACCAGCCGACGTTGACGTCCGCGCAACGTGAACAAGCGGTGATTCAGGTGATGCAGGAAGTGGGGCTCGACCCCGCGACGCGGCAGCGCTATCCGGCGGAATTCTCCGGCGGCCAGCGCCAGCGTATTGCCATTGCCCGGGCGCTGATCGTCAAACCGCAGCTGATTGTGTTGGATGAACCGACGTCATCGCTGGATAAAACCGTGCAGGCGCAGATCCTGGCGCTGCTGAAGACGCTACAGCAAAAGCATCAGCTGGCCTATCTGTTTATCAGCCACGATTTACGTGTTGTACGGACGCTCTGCCATCAGGTGATAGTGCTGCGGCAGGGAGAAGTCGTCGAGCAGGGAGAATGCGAGCGCGTATTTACGGCACCGCTTCAGGAGTACACCCGCCAGCTGCTGGCGTTAAGCTGACGGTCAGAAGGGGTTGTTGCCAGAGAAAGGCTCGGCAATGGCCACGCCGAAATTTTTCAGACGACAGGTAGCAGCAAACTCATCCTGCATATTAACGAACAGGCACGGTTCGCCTTCACACTCAAGAATGGAACAGTCCACTTCGATGTCGCTCAGCGCCTGGCTCAGCGTGCGCATCACCGGCCACGCTTTCTCGCCGTCCGGGCTGAGCAGTTTTAATGCCACCAGGCTATTTTCGCCCTCAGCGCCGTTTTGCGGAATCGGTTCAACTCTTGAACCCGCAAAACCGGCCAGCCAGCGATAGCTCTGCGGCAGTCGGTGTACGATAGAGAGTTGCTGTGTATTCACTTGGTTTCCCCGGAAGCAAAAGGCTTCACAATAAATTTACATCAATATTAACACATTGTTGACAAATAGTCCTGCAACAGCTTAGAAAACGCTTACACCCGCATGTGGTCAGGGCTAACAGCTTATTATCCAGAACTTTATAGTTGCCTTGCGGAAACAGTTCGCGGCTATATGTACCCGTTTCTGTGATCCAAAACAACTTTTTTATCGCAACATTGCGACTTTTTACACTAATTGATTTTACATAAAAGAAACATATAGCTAAACAGGGAAGCCGATTTCGGTTGATATGTATCAAAAAAGGGGCGGAAATCGCCCCTGAAAATGTGACTTAATGTGCGACTTTTCGTCGCCGGCTGGCGTACAGATAGAAGAGAATGGAGCTAACGGCGCAAAATGCGATAGAAATCAGCATCGGCCAGGCGGTGGTAAAGGTGGCCATCGACAGCAATGCGCCGATAATCGCGCCAATCCCAAAGCGAAATGTTCCGGCCAGCGACGATGCGGTTCCCGCCATATGCGGAAACTCGTCGAGGATCACCGCCATGGCGTTAGAGGAGACCATCGATACGCAGCCGACGAACGCCGCCACGCCCACCACCAGCGACCAGAAACCAACATCAAGCAGCGCACACACCACCATCCACACCGCCATCGCCAGCTGGATCCACAGCCCGGCTCTGAACATGTTCAATGCGCCGACCCGGCGAACAAAGCGGCTGTTAATGATGGTCATGATGAACAGGAACACGATATTCAGCGCAAAATAGTAGCCAAAGTGCTGCGGCGACACGTGATTAATGTTGATGTAGACAAATGGACCCGCGCTGAGAAATGAAAACATGCCGGCAAAACTAAAGCCGCTGGCCAACATATAGCTGAGTACCCGCTTGTGGCGGAACAGGGTGGCGAAGTTGCCAAGCGTGGTGCGAATATGAAATTTCTGCCGCCGTTCTACCGGCAGCGTCTCGCTAATAAAGAAAGCGATCATCGCCGATGCCAGCAGCGCCGCCAGCGCCAGGATCCAGAAAATCGCGTGCCAGCTGAACCATACCAGCACCGCGCCGCCGACCATCGGCGCCACCAGCGGCGCAATGGTGGTGACCAGCATGACAAACGACATCATGCGCGAGAACTCCTCTTTCGGGTAGATATCGCGCATCAGGGCGTTGATCACCACGCTGGCCGCCGCGGCCGCCAGGCCGTGGAAGAAACGCATAGTAATCAGCATCTCGATGGTCTGCGACAACGCGCAGGCCACCGCCGCCGCGGCGAATATCAGCGTCCCACCGAGGATCACCGGTTTACGGCCAATGCTGTCGGCCATCGGCCCGTACAGCAACTGCCCCAGCGCAAAGCCCAGAATATAGGTACTGAGCGTCATTTGCGCGCTGCCGTCCGGCACGTTGAACTGCGACGAGATAACCGGCAGCGCCGGCAGATACATATCAATCGACAGCGGCATTAACATGGCCAACAGGCCAAGAATAAACACAATCCCAAATGAAGAATTCTGCTTTGTCGTCACGTTTTACTCCGTGCTTGTGGGGCGCCAACGCTGGCGATTTCATCTTCCGTCAGCGGGCGGTATTCGCCGGGTTCCAGCGACGCATCGAGGGTAATGTCGCCGATACGCTCGCGATGTAATCCCACGACGTGGTTACCCACCGCCGCGAACATGCGTTTTACCTGGTGGTAGCGGCCTTCGCTGATGGTCAGGCGCACTTCTGTCGGAGTGATAACTTCGAGGACTGCAGGTTTGGTGAGATCTTTTTCATTATGCAGCTGCACGCCTTTGGCAAACTGCTCGGCGACGCCCTCTTCCAGCGGATTTTCCAGCTCCACCAGATAGGTTTTTTCGCAGTGATGACGCGGCGAAGTGATGCGGTGCGACCACTGACCGTCATCGGTCATCAGTACCAGACCGGTGGTGTCGATATCCAGACGCCCGGCGGCGTGCAGCTTATGGGCAACCGGCTCATCGAGAAAATAAAGCACCGTTGGATGATCGGGATCGTCTGTTGAACAGACATAACCCTGCGGCTTGTTGAGCATAAAGTAACGGGGGCCGTGCTGCTGGGTCAGCGTATTGCCGTCATATTCCACCTCGTGCTCTGGCTGGAGCTTAAAGGAGGCATCTTTCACAATGTCGCCGTCCACGGTAACGCGGCTGCCGCGGATTTCACGCCCGGCAATAGCACGGCTGACGCCAAGCTGCTGAGCGATAAACTTATCAAGTCGCATGAGATTTTTTAGCCTGTAATAATGCTGGAGCGGGCATCTCGCCCGAAAAAGAAGAATTCCATTGGTTAGTATAACGGGCTCTTAACACCACTCAAGGGAAAAGATTCATGGCATACTATTTGCGAGTTAATTAACCCCCGAGAATTGATGACTTTTACACTACGTCCCTACCAAAAAGAGGCCGTTGACGCCACGCTCGCCTGGTTCCGCCGTCACCATGAGCCCGCCGCCATCGTACTGCCGACCGGCGCCGGCAAAAGCCTGGTGATCGCCGAACTGGCGCGGCTGGCGCGCGGACGCGTACTGGTTCTGGCCCACGTTAAAGAACTGGTGGCGCAGAATCACAGTAAATACTGTGCGCTTGGGCTGGAAGCGGATATTTTCGCCGCCGGTCTGCAGCGTAAGGAGAGCCAGGGCAAGGTGGTCTTCGGCAGCGTGCAGTCGGTGGCGCGTAATCTTGAGCAATTTCAAAGCGAGTTCTCTTTACTGATCGTCGATGAGTGCCACCGTATCAGCGACGATGACGACAGCCAGTATCAGCAAATCATCAGCCACCTGCGGCAGGTGAATCCGCATCTCAGGCTGCTTGGCCTGACCGCCACCCCTTTCCGCCTGGGCAAGGGTTGGATCTATCAGTTCCACTATCACGGTATGGTACGCGGCGACGAGAAAGCGCTGTTCCGCGACTGCATCTATGAACTGCCGCTGCGTTATATGATTAAGCACGGCTACCTGACGCCGCCTGAGCGCCTCGATATGCCGGTGGTACAGTACGATTTCAGCCGCCTGCAGGCGCAGAGCAATGGCCTGTTCAGCGAAGCTGACCTTAACCACGAGCTGAAAAAACAGCAGCGCATCACGCCGCATATCGTTAGCCAAATCGTTGAGTTTGCCGAAAACCGTAAAGGCGTGATGATCTTCGCCGCGACCGTCGAACACGCGCGGGAAATTACCGGCCTGCTGCCGCCCGCGCAGGCGGCGCTGATTACCGGCGAAACGCCGGGGCCGGAGCGCGATCGCATCATCGAAGCCTTTAAGGCGCAGCAGTATCGCTATCTGGTGAACGTCGCGGTACTGACCACCGGCTTTGACGCGCCGCACGTCGATCTTATCGCGATTCTTCGGCCAACCGAGTCGGTAAGCCTTTACCAACAAATTATAGGCCGCGGCCTGCGTCTGGCGCCGGGCAAAACCGACTGTCTGATCCTCGACTATGCCGGCAACCCTCACGACCTGTATGCGCCGGAAGTCGGCACGCCAAAAGGCAAAAGCGATAATGTCCCAGTGCAGGTCTTCTGCCCGGCCTGCGGTTTCGCCAATACTTTTTGGGGGAAAACCACCGCCGACGGCACGTTGATTGAGCATTTTGGCCGCCGCTGCCAGGGCTGGTTCGAAGACGACGACAGCCACCGCGAACAGTGCGACTTCCGCTTTCGTTTTAAAAACTGCCCGCAGTGCAACGCCGAGAATGACATTGCCGCCCGCCGCTGTCGCGAGTGCGATACGGTGCTGGTCGACCCGGACGACATGCTGAAGGCGGCGCTGAAGCTTAAAGACGCGCTGGTATTGCGCTGCAGCGGCATGGCGCTGCAGCATGGCGGCGACGAAAAAGGCCCGTGGCTAAAAATCACCTATTACGATGAAGACGGCGCCGATGTGAGTGAGCGCTTCCGTTTGCAAACGCCCGCGCAGCGTACCGCCTTTGAGCAGTTGTTTATCCGCCCGCATACCCGTACGCCGGGCGTGCCGCTGCGCTGGATAACCCCGGCGGATATCATTGCCCAGCAGGCGCTACTGCGCCATCCGGACTTTGTCGTCGCCCGTATGAAGGGGCAATACTGGCAGGTGCGGGAAAAAGTGTTCGATTATCAGGGCCGTTTCCGTCGCGCCAATGAGCTACGTTAATCCGTCAAAAACTGAGGTTTTGATTGCCGCTGTGCCGATAGGCGGCTATAATGCCGCCCGCTTTTGCATTCGCAAAGCAGATAATCTGCCTGCTGCTGGGTCGCCTGTTGCAGGCTTTATATATAGAGAGACATCAATGTTTACTATCAACGCAGAAGTACGTAAAGAGCAGGGTAAGGGTGCGAGCCGCCGCCTGCGCGCAGCTAACAAGTTCCCGGCAATCATCTACGGTGGCGAAGCTGCTCCGGTTGCTATCGAACTGGACCACGACAAACTGTGGAACATGCAGGACAAAGCTGAGTTCTACGGCGAAGTTCTGACCCTGGTTGTCGATGGCAAAGAAGAAAAAGTTAAAGTTCAGGCTGTTCAGCGTCACGCGTTCAAGCCGAAACTGACCCACATCGACTTCGTTCGCGCTTAATCGCCGATAGCAAGTTGTATGGCAAACGCCCTGGTGTCTTCTGACCCGGGGCGTTTTGTTATCTGCGCCGCCATAACCCTGGCGCGTCGTCAACAATCTCTCCCAACGCGCGGTGTTTATTCATTCCCGGCAACCACAGCATCACCATGGTAACGTTAAGCCCCTGATTACCGACCTCGGTGGCAATTTCAGCAACCCCCTGCCACTCGTCGGGCCGTAAATGATCGGGTAAAAAACCCCAGCCCTGCCCCTGCTCCATTGCGTGGCGCAACATGGTGATTTCATTCATATACAGCGTATGCCCGGATATCTGCAACCGGCGGGCGATTTGATCGTCGCTGCGCCGGTGCATGACTAACTGCGGGGTGAGCGATAAATTCAGCAACGTCAGCGGCCTTGCGGTACCAGCGAACAACCGCTGCGCGGCGTAAAAGCGTAAATCAACGGTACCCAGCGCCCGCCACTCCATTTCGCTACCCAGCGTACGATTGTTCGCCTGGCAAATGGCCATATCCGCGACGCCATCGCTCAACGCCTGCTCGGCTTCGCGACGCGAAGCGCTCCAGCAGCTTAAACGGATCTGCCGCCGGGCAAGCGTATCGGCCAGCAAACAGAGAAACTCACGCGGCACGAAGGGATCGTAGACCAGGCGTAACTCCTGCCAGGCCGTTTGCGGCAGCGTTTGCGCAAAAGACTCGAAAGCCTGCGCCTGACGCAACAACAGGTGCGCCTGGCGAAAAAGCTGCTCGCCCTCGGCGGTTAAAGTCAGACTACGCCCTTCACGGCTGAATAGCCGGTAGCCCAACGCATCTTCCAGGTAATCCAGAAGATCGCGAAGCGTCGTACGGTCTTTCCCTAAACGGATCGCCGCCCGCGACAGACTACCGGTCTCAGCAATCGTCGCGAAGGCTTCAATCTGTGCAAATGAATACTGCAGGGTTTTCATCCTTCCCTCCCTTTCGGGGGAAAATCCCCCATGTAGTGATTTTAGCCGCCGCGCGCCGATTTATATACTGCGATGCGAATCTATGGCAAACGAGGAAATGAAAATGATAAGAAAACCACTGGCCCTGGCGTTAATTTTGGCGGCGCTGCCGGCGGCGGCAATGGCGCAAAAATGCGGCGACCTGACGCTGGATGTCTGCCCCACGCCTTACGATCAAACGCTACCCGCGGCCAAAGACATGCTCACCTGGGATCAGGCTTCACGCGTCGTTGGCTTTCGTAATGACTATCGCAACTATGCTGGCGATGTTTTCCGCCACGGCGCCTCAGTCCCGCTGGAGCGCGCTGAAAAGCAGTTGACCGATGCCCGCTATACGCTCAACGGCCACACCTGGAATTTGCAGGATTACCTGAAGCGCGAAAACGTCAGCGGTATGCTGGTGCTGAAAGACGGTAAAGTCGCCTGGAAATATCTCGCCGAAGGTAATACCGACACCACGTTGTGGACCTCGCGCTCGGTGGGCAAATCGGTCGTCTCAACGCTGGTCGGCATCGCTATTCAACAGGGTAAAATCCACTCCCTCGACGACCTGATTACCGTTTATGAACCCGAACTGAAAGGCACCGCCTGGGACGGCGTAACGCTCAAGCAGCTCATTCAACATACCAGCGGCGTGGAATGGAATGAAGATTACACCAATCCACAGTCGCACTTCGCCCGTCTGACCCAGTGTGAAGCACAGCCCGGCGCCTACGATTGCGTGCGTAAAATTGTGTCAACGCTGTCGCGTAAACACCCGGCAGGCGAGCAGTGGTCCTACTCTTCCGGCGGTGCATGGCTACTGGGCGATGTGCTGGAGCGCGCGACCGGTATGTCGCTGGCCGCCTGGCTTGAACAATCACTGTGGCAGCCTGCGGGTATGGCCCACGATGGCGTCTGGCACGCCTACAAAAAAGGACAACATGATGTCGGCGCCCACGGCTTTAACGCCACCCTCGAAGACTGGGGCCGCTTTGGCGAGTTTGTCGCCCGCGATGGCCGCCTGAGCAACGGTAAACAGCTGGTGCCCGCTGGCTGGTTCGATCAAGCCGCAAGCTGGACAAAAGCGCTGAACTCGGTTTCAGCCGCGCATCCGGAAGGTATCTATGGCTATCAATGGTGGAATAACGCCATTCCGGCCAATGCGCAAAACGTACAGCCGACGCCGCAGGAAGGGCTAAAAGGCTCGCTGTGGGCGCTGGGGATCTACGGCCAGGTGATTATGGTCAACCGTGCGGAACATCTGGTGATCGTGCAGTGGTCAACCTGGCCGCAGGCGGAACCGTCCTTTAACGCACAGCCGCTGGAAGCGGCGCTGATGTACAGCGCCATTGCCCGCGAATTGCGCTAATCTCCCCTGCTCCTTGCCGCTTAACCGGCAAGGAGCGTATCGGCATTTAACGCCAGGTGCTGCAGCAGCATAATGGTTTTCGCATCCACGATTTCGCCATCGCGAATGGCCTGTAACGCCCGCACCAGCGGCCACTCCAGCACTTCAATATCCTCTCCTTCCGCCGCCAGCCCGCCGCCATCGCCACGGCGATCGTCCGCGGAGTATTCGGCAATAAAGAAGTACAGCTTCTCGGTAACCGACCCCGGGCTCATAAACGCGGTGAATACCGGCTCAATGCGGGTAACGCGAAATCCGGTCTCCTCTTCCGCTTCGGCGATAATGCGCTCTTCCGGCGAGGCGTTATCCAGTAACCCCGCGGCGGCCTCAATCAGAAAGCCGTCGTGACCGTTAATCCACACCGGAAAACGAAACTGGCGGATGAGCACCACGCTCTGCTGGTGGCGGTTATAGAGCAGAATAACCGCGCCGTTGCCGCGGTCGTAGGCTTCCCGGCTCTGCTCCTGCCAGCGCCCATCCCGGCGCAACAGCTCGAAGGTATATTTTTTCAGCGTGTACCAGTTATCGGACAAGAGCGTTTCGCGAACGTGGCGAACGCGCGGTGCGTCTTCATGCATGATTTTCCCCTTCCAAGGTGACAGCGGGCAACATAACATGCATAATCGTGCACAAACAAGATCAATCGTGAAGCAAACAACATGCTCGCCAGCCAGAGAAAACAGCACATCCTGCAGATCCTTGCCGCAGAAAAACAGGTGATGTCGGGGGAGTTAAGCCAGCGCTTTCAGGTCTCAGAAGACTCCATTCGTCGCGATCTGCGCGAACTGGCGGCGGAAGGTAAACTGCAACGGGTCCACGGCGGCGCGCTACCGGTATCCGCCGCTATCGCGCCAATCGAAAGCAGAAAAAGCGTGCAGATGGCTTCCAAACAGGCGATAGCCCGCCGGGCTGCGGCGCTTATCCAGCCAGGACAGGTAGTCATCGTCGACGGCGGCACCACCACCACGGCGATGATCGCCGCGCTACCTGCCGACCTTGCTTGCACCGTGGTGACGCACAGTCCGGGGATCGCCGTGGCGCTGGTCGAGCATCCGCGGATCGAAGTGATCCTGCTCGGCGGTACATTGTTTAAACATTCCGTAGTTACGGTCGGCGCCGGGACGCTGGCGGCGATGGCGCGGATTCATGCCGATCTGTTCTTTATGGGGGTTACCGGCGTGCACCCGCAGGCGGGCTTTACCACCGGTGATTATGAAGAGGCGGGCATTAAGCGCGCGCTGGCGGCCAGAGCCGCAGAAACCGTGGTGATGGCCTCTGCCGAAAAAATTAATTCCGCCTCCGCGTTTGCCATCGGCGAGCTTAATCTTGCCAGCACAGTGGTTATCGATAGCGAACTGGATGACAGGTTACGCCAGAAGCTTAAGCAAAGCGGCGTCGGGATTATTCAGGTAGCAGGTTAACCCGGCGGCATCATGTTCCGCCGGGATAATCAGCAGGGATTAATTACCGCCTGAGGTACGGCGCTGCAGCTGATCGCGCAGGTTCGGCGGCGTACCTTTAATGGTCAACGTATCCGTTGCCGGATCCCAGAATACGCGCTCGCCGAGCAGCATCGCATCAAAGTTAATGGTCAAGCCGCCGCCGCTACCGGCAAATTTGGTCAGCTGGCGCAGCGTACTGCGATCCGCCGGGAAGCTCTCTTCGAGCTCATAACCCTGCTCGGCGGTAAACTCCTGGAAACTCTTTTCGCTGACGCCGGAGAGCTCTTTCGACAACGATTCCAGCTCGATCTCTTCGCCCGCCTGCAGCTGTTCGTTACAGTAGGCGTACACCTGCTGGCGCACGTTCTGGCGCTCGGATTTATCCAGCTGCGCGTCAGCGGCGAAATCATCCACCGCCTGCAACAGACCGCGGTTCTGCGCTTTGGCATTGAGCCCTTCGCTGGCGCCGAGGAAGTCCATGAAGAAATCGGCGACTTTACGCCCCACCCGCCCTTTCAGGAAGGTCAGATAACGGGTCGATTCGGGATTGGTTTCCCACTCGGTCAGATCGATGCGCGCCACGATGTCGGCATGGTTGATGTCCAGGTAATGGGTGGAACTGATATCCAGCTCTTCGTTAACGCGCATGCTGCTCAGATTATTGAGCACCGCCACCAGCAGATACTCGACCGCCAGGTAACGATACTGACAGAACAGCACAATGCCGCCTTCGGCAAATGGATACTTCGCCAGCTCATCGCGCAGGCGGCCGGTGGCCGCACGGCTGAAAGGAAGAAATTCTTCTTCACCCTGACGCTGTAAACGCAACGCTTGCGCCAGCTCGCTCTCTTCATTAAAGAGGCCATAGGCTTTGCTTTTTGCGCTGTAGACACGATGCAGTTCGGCCATCATCTCCACGACAGTGGCATTTGGTTCCAGCAGCGACTCGCGTAGCACCAGTTCCAGATTCTGTTCATCACGTTTGATCAACTGATGCAGGGCAATCTGGTCGATATCCAGACTCATGTTAAACTCTCCTTTTAGACCGGGCGGTATTCAACCACCACCGGGACGACGACGCAACCGGCAGACGCCTCTTTTATGCTTGAGACTCGCGTGGCCGGGCGCTTTTGCGCCGTGGCGAAAAAATGCGGAAAAAAAGCTGCTGCTACGGTAATATGTTGCCCTTTCACGAACAAACAGATTTTGAGTTTATGCCACAAATATCCCGCTATAGCGATGAACAGGTCGAGCAGCTGCTCAGCGAGCTAACGAACGTCCTGGAAACACACAAAGCGCCGGTTGACCTGTCACTGATGGTGCTGGGCAATATGGTGACCAACCTGCTCAACAGTAGCGTCGCGCCGGCTCAGCGTCAGGCAATCGCCCGTTCTTTCGCCCAGGCGCTGCAATCGTCCATTAACGACGATCCCGCGCACTAAGGATAACGAACAATAGTATATGGTGACTCTTCGTCAGCCCTACCGAGAAAAAGTCTCCCAGATGGTCAGCTGGGGACACTGGTTCGCCCTGTTCAACATATTGTTGGCTATGGCGCTCGGCAGCCGCTATCTTTTTGTCGCCGACTGGCCAACGACGCTTGCCGGACGAGTATTCTCGTATGTCAGCCTCGTTGGTCATTTCAGTTTTCTGGTTTTCACCAGCTATGTACTGATTCTCTTCCCGCTGACCTTTATTGTCGGCTCGCAGCGGCTTATGCGCTTCCTGTCGGTTATCTTCGCCACCGCGGGGATGACGCTGCTGCTAATCGATAGCGAAGTCTTCACTCGCTTCCACCTGCACTTAAATCCCGTCGTCTGGGAACTGGTGATTAACCCCGATCAGAACGAGATGGCACGCGACTGGCAGCTGATGTTTATCAGCGTACCGATCATCTTCCTGATTGAGATGCTTTTCGCCACCTGGAGCTGGCAAAAGCTGCGCAGCCTTACGCGCCGTCGCCACTACGCGCGCCCCGTCGCCTGGTTTTTCTTTATTTCGTTTATCAGCAGCCACCTGATTTATATCTGGGCGGATGCCAATTTCTATCGCCCGATCACCATGCAGCGGGCCAACTTGCCGCTTTCTTATCCGATGACCGCCCGCCGCTTCCTTGAGAAGCATGGCCTGCTCGATGCGCAAGACTATCAGCGCCGTCTGGTTGAGCAAGGCGCGCCGGAAGCGGTTTCGGTGCAATATCCGCTGAGCGATCTGCGCTATCGCGACCTCGGTACGGGTTACAACGTGCTGCTCATTACCGTGGATAACCTTAACTATTCACGTTTCGAGAAGAACATGCCGCAACTAGCGGCTTTTGCGAAAGAGAGCGTCAACTTTAGCCAGCATATGAGCTCCGGTAACAGCACCGACAGCGGGATGTTCGGCCTGTTCTACGGCATATCGCCGGGTTATATGGATGGCGTGCTCTCGGCGCGTATTCCGGCGGCGCTGATTACCGCCCTCAACCAACAGGGTTACCAGTTGGGCCTGTTCTCATCAGACGGTTTCAGCAGCCCGCTTTATCGCCAGGCGCTGCTGTCGGACTTCTCGCTGCCGGCGGCTAAAACGCAGAGCGATGAACAAACGGCTGACCAATGGATCGGCTGGCTGGATCGCTACGCTCTGGACGAGAACCGCTGGTTCTCGTGGGTATCGCTGAACGGCACTAATATTGATAACAGCCAGCAGCAGAATTTTGCGCGCACCTACGGCCGCGCTGCAGGCAACGTCGATACACAAATTGGCCGCGTGCTGGACGCGCTGCGTAAAGCGGGCAAACTGGATAATACGGTGGTGATTATTACCGCCGGGCACGGTATGCCGCTGGATAACAAGCAGGGTAAATTCGACTGGTCACGTGGCAATCTGCAGGTGCCGCTGGTTATCCACTGGCCGGGAACCCCAGCGCAAGAGATCTCAACGCTCACGGATAACAAAGACGTGATGACGACGCTGATGCAGCGTCTGCTGCACGTGTCGACGCCAGCGAATGAATATTCGCAGGGCGAAGACCTGTTTAGCCCGGCACGCCGCCGCAGCTGGGTCACTGCGGCCAATAGCGATACTCTGGCGATTACCACGCCAACGATGACCGTGGTGCTCGACCACAACGGCACCTACCACACCTGGAACAGCGATGGTGAGAAGATTAAAGACCAAAAACCGCAGCTCAGCCTGCTGCTGCAGGTGCTGACGGATGAAAAACGCTTTATCGCTAACTGATTGATTAATTTTAAATCAATCAGTTGTCGGTCGCTTGCATTCGATGGGGGAACGGGTAATATTATCCTCCACGCGTCGGCACGTAGCGCAGCCTGGTAGCGCACCGTCATGGGGTGTCGGGGGTCGGAGGTTCAAATCCTCTCGTGCCGACCAAAAATTTAACCGGTAGGTTGCTACAACCACCGGTCCCCCTTTAGAACCCGCACTCTCCCTGAGAGCGCGGGTTTTTTAATGTTTGTACTCCCCTTCCCTTTGTGACTGCGATTATCCTGATGGCAAATTGTTAAATTCCATCTATCATTCGACTGTATTCGTTATCATCTGGAGCGGACCCAATGAGAGTTAAAGGACTTACCAAAGGATTTTTTATCCTTATTTTACTGATCGTTACCCTGGCCTTTTTTGACGTACTCTCCCCTTACTATTCCGCTATCCTGTGGGCAGCTATCCTGGCGGTGATATTTAATCCGGTAAAAAACAACATCCGTACGCGCATCGGTGAGCGCAACGGTATCGCGGCGCTACTGACCGTCGTGATTATCTGTCTTATTGTTTTCACCCCGTTGGCGATTATCATTTCGTCGCTAGCCTTCGAACTCAACGTGGTCTACACCAAGTTACAGCACAACGACACCCAGTTTCCGACGGTGGTCGCCAACCTGTTTGCCCATCTCCCGAGCTGGGCCAGAAGTTTCCTCTCCGAGCACAATCTCGATAGCGCGGAACAGATTCAGCAGCAGCTGTCCGATGCCGCCCTGAAAGGCGGGCAGTATCTGGCCGGTAGCGCCTTCCTGATTGGTAAAGGGACCTTTGGCTTTACCGTCAGCTTCGGCATTATGTTATACCTGCTGTTCTTCTTGCTGAAGGATGGCCCCTATCTGGTACTTCTGATCCTTGAATCCTTGCCGCTATCCAATTACGTAAAACAACATCTGTTTGCCAAATTCGCCGCCGTCGCGCGGGCGACGGTTAAAGGCACCGTTGCCGTCGCGCTGGCGCAGGGGGCTCTCGGCGGCTTTGCATTCTGGATTGTCGGTCTTGATGGCAGCATTCTGTGGGGCGCTTTAATGGCCTTTCTGTCGCTCATCCCGGCGGTAGGTTCCGCCATCATCTGGGTGCCGGCGGCGATTTACCTGTTTGCCACCGGGCAATTGTGGCAAGGGGCGTTTATTGTCGGTTTCTTCGTGATTGTCATCGGCCTGGTGGATAACATTCTGCGTCCGCTACTGGTGGGGAAAGATACCAAAATGCCGGATTATCTGATCCTGATTGCCACCCTTGGCGGCATGGAAATCTATGGCATCAACGGCTTTGTCATCGGCCCGCTGATTGCCGCCTTGTTTATTGCCTGCTGGAACCTGTTATCGGGCCGTGAACACGCCGGGAACGCCGACTTACTGGACGAAGAGTTTATTGAAGAAGCCAAAAACAGCCGCGATGAATAGCTAACGCAAGCCTCAGCTTGCTAGTGCATTTCACTATTCATATTGAAAATAATGGTAAATAACTCTTACCATTCACGACAATGATGTTAGTCTGTATTGGTTAGTAACGATAATAAAGGATGATCAACCGTGAAAAAAATCGCTACGCTCGCTGTTTCTCTGCTGGCCGTTGCCTGTGTTTCCACCAGCGCCTTAGCCGCTGAACAGCCGCTGGAGAAAGTCGCCCCCTATCCGAAAGCGGAAAAAGGGATGAAGCGTCAGGTGATTCAGCTGCCGCAGCAGCAGGATGAATCCGCGTTAAAAGTTGAACTGATGATTGGCCAGACGCTGGAAGTCGACTGCAACCATCACCGCCTGGGCGGTCAACTGGAAAGCAAAACCCTGGAAGGCTGGGGCTATGACTACTATGTCTTTGATAAACTGACGTCCCCGGTTTCCACCATGATGGCCTGCCCGGACGGTAAGAAAGAGAAGAAATTTATTACCGCTGGTCTCGGCGATACAGGCCTGCTGCGTTACAACAGCAAGCTGCCGATCGTGGTTTATACTCCGGCCAACGTCGAAGTGAAATACCGCATCTGGAAAGCTGAAGAAACTATCGGTAATGCCGTTGAGCGTTAATCGCCTGCGGTAATACAAAACGGCAGCCCGAAGGCTGCCGTTTTTGTTATAGCGCGATATCCGCCATCGGTTTGCCGCCGGTCAACGGTTTGAGTTCGGCCTGCGGCACCTCGTCCGCCGCGGTCGTCGGCTCGTAGTGTAGCCCCAGCACTTCACTGGTCCACGCCAGCGCCTGCTCAATAGCGGCTGGGTTACCATCCAGACGCATACCGTAGCTCGGCACGATCTCTTTCATCTTCGCCTGCCAGGCCGGCGTCTGTACTTTGTCTTTGAAGACTTTCTCCAACAGCTGCACCATGATCGGCGCCGCCGTCGACGCGCCAGGAGAAGCGCCCAGCAGCGCGGCTACGGTGCCTTCATCATCGCACACCACTTCGGTGCCAAGGCGCAACACGCCGCCCATCTTCTTATCACGCTTGATAATCTGTACACGCTGACCGGCCTGCCACAGGCGCCAGTCTTCTTTGCGCGCTTCCGGGTAGTACTCGCACAGCGCGGCATGACGATCTTTATCTTTCTGCAATACCTGGCTAATCAGATATTTCACCAGGTCGAAGTTATCCATCCCGACGTTAAGCATCGGCAGAATATTCGAGGTATTCGTCGAGGCCAGCAGATCCCAAAGCGATCCGTTTTTCAGGAAACGGGTCGAGAAGGTCGCGAATGGCCCGAACAGCACCACGCGTTTGCCGTCGATAATACGGGTATCGATATGCGGCACCGACATTGGCGGCGCGCCAACTTCCGCCTGGCCGTAGACTTTCGCCAGGTGATGATTAACCACTTCCGGGTTCTCACACACCAGGAACTGTCCGCCAACCGGGAAGCCCGCGTACTCTTTCGCCTGCGGAATGCCGGTTTCCTGCAGCAGCGTCAGAGCAGCGCCACCCGCGCCAATAAAGATGAATTTGGTTTTGATCGTTCGCTTCTGGTGACGATTGTTGGCATCCGCCAGCGTCACCGTCCAGCTGTTGTCCGCATTGCGCTTAAAGCGGCGAACGACGGTACCCAACTGGAGAGAGAAGTTATCATGCGTCTGTAGCCCGGCGATCAGCTGGCGAGTGATCTCGCCGTAGTTAACGTCGGTGCCCATTTCGGTACGCGTCGCCGCCACTTTTTGCTGCGGATCGCGACCTTCCATCACCAGCGGCGCCCACTCCTTGATCTGCTGATGATCTTCAGAATAGCGAATACCGCGGAACAGCTCGCTCTGCTGCAGCGCCGCGTAGCGCGCGCGCAGGAAGTTAACGTTGTCTTCACCCCACACAAAGCTCATGTGCGGCACGCTATTAATAAAAGATTTCGGCTTAGTCAGGATGCCGCGGGTCACCTGGTGGGCCCAAAACTGACGAGAAATATGGAAGGACTCATTGATATCGACCGCTTTGTCGATATTGATTCCATTGGCGGTTTGCGGCGTGTAGTTAAGCTCCATCAGCGCCGCATGGCCGGTACCCGCATTGTTCCAGCCGTTCGAGCTCTCCTCGGCAACGCTGGTCATCTGCTCGACCATGGTAATAGACCAATCCGGCTCCAGTTCCTGCAGCCAGGTTCCCAACGTGGCGCTCATGATACCGCCGCCAATCAACAATACATCCGTCTCTTGCTCATGGCGGGTGTTGGTCCGATTTGTATTGGAACCAACCGCCTGTGAGCTGGGTACGGCCATCTTTTTCTTCATCGGATTTGAGCCTTACTTTTACTCGCTTTTTTTATTTAGCGCAGGTGAAACGATTCTCGGGATCAAAGGTACCACCTGTACTCAAAAATTTAAATATTGTTTAAATTTTAAGTTGAGTTTTGAGATCTGTTATAAAAATGTTTAATAAATGTGTACACAAAATCACTTTTTGTACTGGTATGATGGTCATTTCCGCGCTATCATCTCCCGTTCTGTGATGGAGCGCACGCCAACAGCGGCTTGTCTCAATTCAAATTTTTTATCATCCGCGAACTTTTATGCCCTCAACTTTCCGCTCTCTCTCTCCGGCGTTGATAACACGCGAGACCCTTGCTGGCGTGCTGACTGCCCTGGCGTTAATTCCTGAAGTCATTTCATTTTCGGTCATTGCCGGCGTTGACCCACAGGTCAGCCTGATTGCTTCGGTAGTGCTCTGTCTGGCGATGGCGGTTCTTGGCGGGCGCCCGGCGATGGTGACGGCGGCGGCAGGTTCTGTCGCCCTGGTGATCGGCCCGATGGTACATCAGCATGGCGTAGGGTATATTCTGCCTGCTGTCATTCTGGCTGGTATAATTCAAATTTTGTTTGGGGTATGCGGTATGGCGCGGTTAATGCGCTTTATCCCGCCACCGGTGATGACCGGGTTTGTTAATGCGCTAGGCATTCTTATTTTTTTCGCCCAGGTTCCCCATTTCTGGAGCAGGCAGCCGCTCATCGTCGGCCTGTTCGTTCTGACGCTGCTCATCGTGCTGTGGGCGCCGCGTTTTATCAAAGCCGTGCCGGCGCCGCTTATTGCTATCGTCCTCCTTACTGCTTATACCGTCACCAGCGGGCAGCTCCTGCCGACCGTGGGTGATGAAGGCGCTATGGGCGGCGGTCTGCCGGGCTTCAACGCGCTGGCGGTGCCGCTGGATTTAAGCACCTTAAAAATTATCTGGCCCTGCGCCCTGAGTATCGCCTTTGTCGGCCTGATGGAATCGCTGCTGACGGCAAAGCTGGTGGACGATCTCACCCATACGCCGTCAAATAAGTCGCGTGAGAGCGCAGGACTGGGGATCGCCAATATCCTCGCGGGCTGCTATGGCGGCATCGCCGGATGCGCGATGATCGGCCAGACTATCGTTAACGTAGAAATGGGCAAGGCGCGTAGCCGCCTGTCGACGATAGTGGCCGGTATGGTACTGCTGCTTCTGGTGACGGTGCTAAGCCAGGTGATGGCCAAAATTCCAATGGCGGTGCTGGCCGGGGTCATGGTGATCGTGGCGGTGAAAACCTTCAGCTGGCAGAGTATTCGCCCAACCGCGCTGGCGCGCAATCCGTGGCCGGAAACGGTGGTCATGGCAGCGACCGTCGTCGTGACGGTCACTACCAGTAATCTGGCGATCGGCGTACTGGCGGGGCTTATCGCGATGGCGCTCATCCCTCGCCGCCTGCGCGTAAAAGCGCAGCTTACATCAGAAACAGCGTCGCCAGACCAAGGAAAATAAAGAAGCCGCCGGTATCGGTAATCGCGGTGATCATCACGCTGGAGCCAACCGCCGGATCGCGCCCCAGCTTGACCATCACCATCGGGATGATAACCCCCATCATCGCCGCCATCAGCAGGTTGAGCATCATCGCCAACGTCATCACCCCGCCAAGCTGCGGGTCATCGTACAGCCACCAGGTGATAGCGCCCATTATCCCGCCCCATACCAGGCCATTAATCAGCGCGACGCCCATCTCGCGCAGGATCAAAAAGGTAAAACTTCCCGGCTGGATCTGCTGCAGCGCCATCGCGCGGACGATCATGGTGATCGTCTGATTGCCGGTATTCCCACCAATCCCGGCGACGATGGGCATCAGCGAGGCCAGGGCCACCAGCTGCGAAATCGTATGTTCAAAGCCGTCGATCACCCGTGAAGCGATAAACGCCGTACAGAGGTTCACCGCCAGCCACGCCCAGCGGGTTTTCACCGCTTTGCTCACCGGCGCAAAAACATCATCATCTTCGCTCAGACCGCCCATCCGGCGCAGGTCGTTATCGGTCTCTTCGTACACCACATCGACGATCTCATCGATGGTCAAACGCCCCATCAGCTTGCCGTCGGCATCAATCACCGCAGCACTCAGTAAGTCATCACGCTCGAAGGTACGCGCCACTTTTTCCGCCTCTTCCTGCGGCTGGAAAGTCACCGGATCGCCTTCCATCACTTCGCCAACGCGCTTTTGCGCATCATTGAGCAGAATAGTCTGCAGCTCCAGCTCGCCAAGCAGCAGTTTATTACGGGTGGTGACGAACAGTTTGTCGGTGTTTTCCGGCATTTTGCCCAGACGGCGCAGATAGCGCTGTACCGCCGCCAGAGTGGCTTCCGGGCGTACGGTAATCACTTCAAATTCCATGATCGCGCCAACGGTGTTATCGGCGTAGCGCATCATCTGACGAATGCGCGCACGTTTATCCGGCGGCAGCGTCGCCAGCAGGCGGCCGGTTAAGTCGCGCGGCAGGTGCTGCAACAGGTAAACCTGTTCATCAATATCCAGCGATTGCAGGGCAAATATCAGGTCGTGATCGCTCATCTTGTCGATGAGATCGCCCCATACGCTCTCTGACGCCTCCAGCAGCACCTCGCCGCGCTTGTCATCGGCAACCAGCCCCCACAGCGCGGTACGCGCGTCATAGGGCAGCGCTTCCAGGGCATCGGCGAGGTCCGGCGGCGGCAGATGCGACACCAGCACTTCCACTTCCGCCAGGTCATCGGCCAGCGTCCCTTCATCATAGCGCTCCGCGAGGGTGAGTTTCCCCAGCAGCGCGGAGGTGACGGCTTTATCAGTGCTCAATAGCCAAATCAGGCGGGCGCGTTCTTCATCGCGTAATCGGGCGCTTTTTTTATGCAAAACGGACATCGCTCAGGCAATCCTTGTGAGAATAGAAGTCGACCTGCATGGCCGCAGCCATAAGCATAGCGCGAGGAGGGAGAAATAATAACCGCCAGCAATTTATCTGCCGCAAAAACCAGCAATATGTCCCGAACGGGCGAGCACGCCCGATCGGGTAATCAGCAAAACCGTCAGGCGGTACGCGCGACCGCGTCGCGGGTCGCCAGTTCGCGCTCAACGCCGGTGAGCTCGCTAAGCTTGCCACTGCGCATCTCCAGCAGGCGATCGGCATGCTGGAAATAGTGATCATCGTGGCTGATGGCAAACACGGTTTTCCCCATTTGCTGCATCAACGGCAATAGCACCTGATAAAACTCGCGGCGGAAATGCGGATCCTGATCCGCAGCCCACTCATCGAGCAAAATGATATCGCGCTCTTCGGCCAGCGCCAGCAGCAGCGCCACGCGTTTTTTCTGCCCTTTAGACAGCTTCAGATCGAGGATTTTCCCCTCTTCCAGCTGCAGCTTGTGGTCCATCTTCAGATACGCCAGCCACTTCGCGACCAACGCCGGATCGGCGCGTTCGCCTTTTGGCCCTAACAGACGGTCGAATAGCCAGACATCGGTAAACACCGCCGAGAACAGTTTGCGGTAATCTTCTGGTTTTTCCGCCGCCAGCGGCTGACCATCAAGTAGGATCTGCCCGGAGAGTGGTTGATACAGACCGGTCAGTAGCATCGCCAGCGTCGACTTGCCGCTGCCATTGCCGCCAATCAGAAACACCAGTTCGCCGCGTTTGAGAGTTAAATTAATCGGCCCGACGGCAAAACTGTTATCCGGATAGTGGAACGACACGTCGCGCAGCTCCAGGGTCTGCCAGTGCGGATGCGCCTGCGGCTCGGGGAAACCGGCGCGATAAGGCGCCAGCGCGAACTGATGCAGTTTATTGAATGCCACCTGGGCGCTGAGCAAGGTCGGCAGCGCCCCCACCGCTGACAGCAGCGGTGTGCGCAGGAATAACAGCGTCAGAGAATAGGTCGCCGCCACCGCGGTATTGGCCCATCCGAGGCCATTAGCCATCCAGAACACCAGACCGATGGCGCCAAGCATCATGATATTCGACCAATTCACCGCGCTCAGGTGGAAGGTATCGGCGCGGATGATGTGGTGGCGATAGTCGCGGGCATCCGGCAGATACAGCTGATTAAAAACATATTCGGCGCGTTCACGGTTAAGCGTCAGCTCTTTGCGCCCTTCCAGCACCGTCTGATAATCATGATACAGCTTATCTTCGGTCTCGCGCAGCGTCGCCATATGCTTATAGACGCGCGCCACCAGCACAAAGCCGCCCCAGATGGTGACCGCCATCCAGACCGCGGTCACCAGCATCATTTTTCCGGACAGAAACGCCAGGTAGGCGGCGGACCCGAAGGTCAGAATAATGCCCTGCACCAGCTCCGGCAGGCGCACAAAGGCGATGGTAATGTTACGCACGTCGCTGGTTAAGCCCGCCAGCAGCGAAGCGCTGCCGATTTTTTCGATCTTTTCGATTTGGGTGTCGAGAATGCGTTTAATAAATTCGCCGCGCAGGCGATAGACAAAGTGGTGACCAAGGGTGGTCAACGCCAGCTGCGAGCCGAGCGTGACCGCCATCAACAGCAGCAGCAGGCCGAGAAACTCCGGCAGCACGGTGAGCGAGGTATCCACAAGGGAAATCAGGCGCAGGTTAATAAAGGCGATAAGCCCGATACCCAGCGCCGCGCTGAGCAAACTGAGCGCCATGACGGCAATGAACGGCCAGCGGTACTGGCGCCAAACAAGAACAAGTAATTCCATAAGCTACGATCCGGACAAGCAAACAGCCAGCAGTTTAAACGGCTTGCCGACGACAGCAAGAATAATTCTTATTTTTGTTTTTGCCGGTGACCCGCGAGGCGAAAAGTGAGGTTGTAGCGACAGGCGCCGGTCAGCGGATGCTCCCCCGGTTTAAGCGGCTGAATGCCGTGATAGAAGAGCCGTGATTCGCCGCCCCACACCACCACATCGCCATGTTCCAGCAGCAGCCGACGTAGCGGATCGTTACGTTTCAGCCCGCCAAACTGAAACACTGCCGGCAGTCCCAGCGACACCGAAACGATAGGCGCGCGCAAATCCCGCTCGTCTTTATCCTGATGCAGCGACAGCTTCGCGCCCGGCTGGTAGCGGTTAATCAAACAGGCGTCCGGGGAGAAATGCGTATAGCCCGCCTCCTGCGCCGCCTCCGCCGCCAGTTGCTGAAAAATCAATGGCATCGGCGGCCAATGTTCGCCGGTCAACGGATCGCCAGGCGCATAGAGATAGCCGTGCGTATCGGTTGTCCAGCCGAGTTGGCCACAGTTGGTCATGGCCACCGACATGGTATAACCGCCAGGGGTCACCATCTGGCGGAACGGAGAAGAGCTGGCCACCGCGGCGATGGCCTGCAGCAGCGCCGGCGCGCGCTGCACGGCGAAGCGGCGTAATATCATCGCCCCGGGGGCCAGCGGCTCCTGCCAGGGCGGCGTATCGGCAAACAGATCGAGCATTATTTCTCCCGCATTTTTGCTTCGCGCGCCAGCAACAGCGCTTTGCGTTCGCTTCCCCAACGGTAACCGGAAAGCGCCCCGCCCTCACGCACCACCCGATGACATGGAATGACTATCGCCAGTTTATTGGCAGCGCAGGCCCCGGCTACCGCTCTGACCGCGCGCGGTTGACCTATGCTGTGCGCTACCTCGCGGTAGCTGCGGGTTTCGCCTGCCGGGATCTGGCGCAAGGCTTGCCAGACCCGTTGCTGGAAAGCGGTACCGCGAATATCCAGCGGCAAATTCACCGCCTGCTGCGGATTATCCAGATGGGCAACCACCTGCGCCACGCGTTCGGTAAACGTATCATCACCCGGCTGTAATTGGGCGCCGGGAAACAAGCTCGCCAGCTCCGCAGATAACGCCTTATCGTCATCGCCCAATAATACGGCGCATACGCCACGTTCGCTGAACGCCACCAGGCACCGTCCTGAGGCGCTATTGCAGCAAACCCAGCTAATCAATATATCTTCGCCGCCGCGTTTAAACTGGCGGGCGGTCATGCCCAGCGTCTCGTTTGCCTGGCGATAATAGCTGGCGGAATCAGGGAAGCCGGCGGCTAATGCCGCGCTGGTGACGTTCTGGCCATGGCTTAATGCTTCGCGTAGGCGCCGCGCGCGCCACGCTTGCTGCCAGGCCTTGGGCGTAAGCCCGGTGACGGATTTAAAAATGCGATGGAAATGAAACGGGCTGACCGCCAGCTGCTGCGCCAGCGCCTCAAGGGTGATTGGCGCCTCTTGCTCCAGCAGACGACAGGCGGCGGCCACCTTCTCGACCCGCTGTTGGTCCGGGTCGAGATTATCCGGCCGACACCGTTTACAGGGGCGATATCCGGCGGCCTTTGCGGCTTCGACATCAGCATAAAAGCGGACATTCTCCCGAAGCGCACGCCGTGAACGGCACGAGGGACGGCAGCAGACGCCGGTGGTCAACACGGCGAAAACAAACTGCCCGTCGGCGCTGGCGTCGCGTTCGCAGACCGCCTGCCAGCAGCGGTCATCGTTAGTCATATCGGCAATCATCGGTTTCATAGCGGGCTCCTGCTGTAAGTGTATCCTTACTTTGCGCCTTGCTCCGATCTAAAAAACTGCGCTTCTTGCTTTTTAATTCTGCTCGCCGACCAAGAAGGTGCGGAACTGCGGCGACATCCAGATCTTAAAGCCATCTCCCTCTTTGACGATCATATAGACCGCCAGCCCCTGCTCGTGTGCCACCTGTTGCGCTTTTTCCGGCCCTAATACCATCAGTCCGGTATCCCAGCCGTCGGCTTCCAGCGCCGTCGGCGCAATCACCGTCACCGATACCAGCTTATGGTTGATGGGGTGGCCGGTTTGCGGATCGATAACGTGAGAAATACGTTTGCCGTCCAGCTCGTAGTAGTTGCGATAGCTGCCGGAGGTACTGATGCCGTGGCCGTTGATATCGACTATCGCCTGCACAGCGTTTTCACGGTCGGTCGGTTTTTGAATCGCCACCCGCCACGGTTTATCGTCGCCGTTCATGCCGCGGCTGACCAGCGCGCCGCCAACCGACACCAGATAGCGGGCGATCCCTTCCTGCTCCATCAGGCGCGCCAGATGATCGGCGGCATAGCCCTCGCCGACGGTGGAAAGATCGACAAATAAATCCGCAATATCTTTTTGTAGATATTGTTTATCGGCGCGGTTAATCACCGTCAGATGCTGCAGCCCGGTACGCGCTTTTGCCGCCGCGATTTGCTGCTCCGTCGGCGTTTTTACCGGCTGCTTATCCGGGCCAAAACCCCATAAATTGACCAGCGGCCCGACGGTAATGTCCATCGCTCCGGCGGTTTTGGCGCCAATACGCAGCGACAGAGTGACGATATCCGCCATCGCCTCGTTCACCGGCCACGGTTCGGTGGTGGCGGCATGATTGAAGCGCATCAGCGCGGAGTCGTTTTTCCAGGTCGAAAGCAGCCAATCATCGCCGTCGAGCTGCGCCTGAACTTTATGGCGTAAATCTTCGGCTTTCGCCGGATCCAACCCAACAACGCTAACGCGCCAGTAGGTCCCCATCGTTTTGCCATCGAGCACGGTGGCGGCGGATTTTGGCGTGGCCGGTGATGTCGCGGAATCACAGCCGGTAAGCAGAACGCAGAGGCCGAAAAAGGCGGCGCGGAAAAAGGTGGTATCCATGAAAACGGGCTCCTGTTACAAAGGCAGCCAGAGTATACCAGCGAGGTTAAACCGGGCATAAAAAAAGGCGCCCGCAGGCGCCTTTTTCAACACTTCAGCTTGCTTAGAACTGGTAAACCAGGCCCAGAGCCACAACGTTGTCAGTAGAGATGCTTGCATCTTTAGTGAACTTGTTGTCGTCCAGCAGGTTGATTTTGTAATCAACGTAGGTGGACATGTTTTTGTTGAAGTAGTAGGTCGCACCCAGGTCAACATATTTCAGGATGTCCTGGTCGCCGTAACGGCCCATGTCTTTACCTTTAGACTGCAGGTAAGCCACGGACGGACGCAGACCGAAGTCGAACTGGTACTGAGCAACTACTTCGAAGTTCTGCGCTTTGTTAGCAAAACCGATGTTACCGGTGCGGGTTGCGTTGTAAGTCTGGGTGTACTGAGTCGCCAGGTAGATGTTGTTGGCGTCGTATTTCAGACCACCGGTGTAGGTTTCAGCGTGATCGCCTTCACCCAGAACACCGTAACGACCACCATCGGTCTTAGACACGAAGGTAGAGTTGTTCTGCTCGTCGGTACGTTTAGAGCTGGAGTACGCGAAACCAGCGCTGATGCCGTCCCAGATATCATAAGTTACGGAGGTGCCGAAGCCTTCGCCGTTCTGTTTCTGGAAGTCACGACCGTTGTTGGTCTGATCTTCGCCGCTCACGCTGCCGTTTTTACCCTGGTACTGCAGAGCAAAGTTCAGGCCGTCAACCAGACCGAAGAAGTCAGAGTTACGGTAGGTGGCAACACCGTTAGCACGGGACTGCAGGAAGTTGTCGGAACCGTAGGTGTCGCCGCCGAATTCCGGCAGAACGTCGGTCCAGGAAGTTACGTCGTAAACAACGCCGTAGTTACGACCGTAGTCGAAAGAACCCGCGTCGCCGAATTTCAGACCCGCGAAGGCCAGACGAGTCCATGCCTGGTCGCTGGAGCTTTCAGTGTTGTTCGCCTGAACGTTGTATTCCCACTGGCCGTAACCGGTCAGCTGGTCGTTGATCTGGGTTTCGCCTTTCACGCCGATACGCATGTAGGTCTGGTCGCCGTCGACGCTGTCGTCGGAAGAGAAGTAGTGCAAACCGTCGATTTTACCGTACAGGTCTAATTTGTTGCCGTCTTTGTTATAAATTTCAGCCGCATTTGCTGCGCCCGCTACCAGCAGTGCTGGTACCAGGAGGGACAGTACTTTAACTTTCATGTTATTAACCCTCTGTTTGTTATATGCCTTTTATTATTGCCACTGCTTACTGATTACCCTTCTAATCAGTCGGCTGTATTCATTGTGCTGCAAAATGCAGAATAATCCAACAAGAATATGATACGAAAACTTCTAAGGTGTTTCAAAATGCGCACAAGATGTTTCAATTTGTAAATGCCAAGGAACTTTTTAGGCGCAATAAAGGTCGCAAAAATAAGCACCAAAAATCAAAAAAATAATATTTTCATTAAAAATCATTGCATTATAAGCATTCAAATGTATAGCACTGAATGGTAAAACAAAATCCTCCCCGAAGACTAAAATAATCCCCGCTATCATCATTAACTTTATTTATTACCGTCATTCAGTTCTGAATGTCTGTTTACCCCTATTTCAACCGGATGCCTCGCATCCGGTTTTTTTTACCCTTCTTTACGTATCTTGAATTATGCTGTGCTAACGCAGCAAAAAAATAACGACTATTAATCAATCAATTCCGAATAAAAGTCAGCCTATTTGGCCAATTTCTTGTTTTTTAGTGCTATTTATCTGCAAGAAATGTCGGTTAATTGTACAAGATCAATTCAACTGTACATATTTGTCGCATCTATGGTTTTGAGAGAAATCTCAGCATTAAAAGATCCCTCAGCGTCAATCTGTTGTATGGATTTCCCGCGTTAGCCTTTATACTTCCTGCCAGTATTCGTTGTGCTGCCCGTCACTATGGCGCAACATCCTGTTTACAAACACTACTGAGCAGCTCTGCCACGCGATGACCCAAAAAAAATTCTCCCTGATCCCCGGTAGCATCACCCGGTTCTTCATCTTGATGGTTATCGTCTTGCTCGCGACGATGGGCGTGATGATCCAAAGTTCGGTTAATACGTGGCTAAAAGACCGGAGTTACCAGGTGGTTGATATCAGCCACGCTTTACACAAACGCATCGATACCTGGCGTTATGCCACCTGGCAGATTTACGACAACATTGCCGCCACCAGCTCAAGTACCTCAAGCGATGGTCTGCAGGAGACGCGCCTGAAGCAGGATGTCTACTATCTGGAAAAGCCGCGACGTAAGACCGAAGCGCTGATCTTCGGCTCTCATGACAGCTCGACGCTTGAGATGACGCAGAAAATTTCCAACTACCTCGATATTTTATGGGGCGCGGAAACCATTCCCTGGTCGATGTATTACCTGAATGGGTTGGATAACAGCCTGATTCTGGTCTCCACCCTGCCGCTGAAAGATCTGTCTTCGAGTTTTAAAGAATCGACGATTAGCAGCGTGGTGGAATCCCGCCGCGCCGAAATGCTCCTGCAGGCAAACACGCTGGACGAACGGGAAACCTTTTCTTCACTGCGTCACCTGACGTGGCAAAATGGCCACTACTTCACACTACGCACCACCTTTAACCAGCCGGGTCACCTGGCAACGGTTGTCGCCTTCGATTTACCGATTAACGACCTCATCCCCCCGAGCATGTCGCTGGACAGCTTCCGTCTCGAGCCAGATCCGGCGCAAAATGGCGCTAGCAGCGCAGACAAAGAAGCCGTTGATAACGTTAGCGTCAGCTTTAATGGCCTGCGTATTGAGATAACCACCGCCATCAATACCACCGGCATGCGGCTGGTGTGGGTCGTGCCGTTCAGCACTTTGCTAATGGAATCCTTACAGAATATTTTACTGCCGCTGCTGCTCACCATTGGCCTGCTGGCGTTAACTCTGTTTGGCTTTACCACTTTCCGCAACTATAGCGGCCGCCGTACCCCCGGCAGCGTAAGCACGGCCCCCGCCGCGGCCAACAGCGAGCTGCGCGCTCAGCGCGCAATTAATGAAGAGATCGTCTCTTTGCTACCGTTGGGCCTGTTGGTGCACGATCAGGAAGCCAATCGCACCATTATTAGTAACCCGATTGCCGATCATCTGCTGCCGCACCTCAACCTGCAGAACATCACCAATATGGCCGATCAGCATCAAGGGGTGATTCAGGCGACGATCAATAATGAACTTTATGAAATCCGCCAGTACCGCAGCCAGGTGGCTCCTCGCACGCAGATCCTGATTATTCGCGACCAGGATAGAGAAGTGATGGTGAACAAAAAACTCAAACAGGCCCAGCGTCTGTATGAGAAAAATCAGCAGGGGCGCATCGCCTTTATGCAGAATATTGGCGCCGCGCTGAAAGACCCGGCGCAGGCTCTGGCGCAGGAGGCGGCGGCCGTCGGGATTCATGAAAGCCGCAAACTGGCGCAGCACGCTGATGAACTGGTTCATCTTGTCGATGAGATTCAGTTGGCGAACTTACTGGAAAGCGATACCTGGAAAACCACCCCCGGTTTGTTCTCCATTCAGGGCTTAATAGATGAAGTGGTTCCTGAAGTCCTGCCGATGGTGAAACGCAAAGGACTTCAGCTGTTAATCAATAATGCGCTGCCGGCCAATGAGCAGCGCTACGGCGACCGCGACGCGCTGCGCCGCACGCTATTACTTCTGATTCAATACGCGATCACCACCACCCCCATCGGTAAAATTACGCTTGAGGTGAGCAAAGATGAATCTGCCGACGATCGTCTGACCTTCCGTATCCTCGATACCGGCAATGGCGTGAGCGGCAATGAAATCGATAATATGCACTTCCCGTTCCTTAATGAGACGCAAGCCGACCAGTACGGCAAAGCCAACGCCCTCACCTTCTGGCTGTGCGACCGGTTAACTCGCAAGCTTGGCGGACAGCTTAATATTAAGGCGCGGGAATCGCTCGGCACCCGCTACTCGCTACACCTTAAAATGGCGGCAAGTGAGGAAGAGAGCGACTCCGGCGAACATCTGCTGGACGATGTGGTCGTGATGATTGACATCACCGCCAATGAAGTGCGCCGCATCGTGACGCGTCAGTTAGAGAGCTGGGGCGCAAGCTGTATCACCCCGGACGAAAGGCTCACAAGTCAAGAGTATGATCTCTTTTTAACGGATAATCCGTCTAATCTTACTGCTTCAGGCTTGCTTTTAAGCGATGATGAGGTTGGGATACGCAAAATTGGCCCAGGCCAGTTGAGCGTCAATTTTAATATCAGCACTGCCATGCAGGAAGCTATCCTGCAGCTGATTGAGCAGCAGCTGGCGCAAGAAGAGGTTCAGCCCTCCTCAACAGGAAACGAGGGGAATGCGGAACTCCATGCCAGCGGCTATTACGCGCTGTTTGCCGACACGGTACCGGATGATGTTCAGAGATTGTATACTGAATTCACCACCAGCGATTTCGCTGCGCTGGCGCAGACCGCTCACCGCCTTAAAGGCGCGTTTGCTATGCTTAATTTGATACCCGGCAAGCAGTTATGTGAAGCGCTTGAGCATCTGATTCATGAACGAGATACTCAAGGTATAGAAAAATACATCAGCGACATTGACGGTTACGTCAAGAGCTTGCTGTAGCAAGGTAGCCTAATACATGAACAATATGAACGTAATTATTGCCGATGACCATCCGATCGTACTGTTCGGCATTCGCAAATCACTTGAGCAGATCGAGTGGGTGAATGTTGTTGGCGAATTTGAAGATTCCACAGCCCTGATTAACAACCTTCCTAAGCTTGACGCGCACGTTCTGATTACCGACTTGTCGATGCCTGGCGACAAATATGGCGATGGGATCACCCTGATCAAATACATCAAACGCCATTTCCCGGAGCTGTCGATCATTGTCCTGACGATGAACAACAATCCGGCGATCCTGAGCGCAGTACTGGATCTCGACATTGAAGGGATCGTGCTGAAACAGGGCGCGCCTACCGATCTGCCGAAAGCGCTGGCCGCGCTGCAGAAAGGCAAAAAGTTTACCCCGGAAAGCGTCTCCCGCCTGCTGGAGAAAATCAGCGCCGGCGGCTATGGCGATAAACGCCTGTCGCCGAAAGAGAGTGAAGTTCTGCGTTTGTTCGCTGAAGGCTTCCTGGTCACCGAAATCGCCAAAAAGCTGAACCGCAGCATCAAGACCATCAGTAGCCAGAAGAAATCGGCCATGATGAAGCTGGGCGTTGAAAATGATATCGCGCTGCTGAACTACCTCTCTTCCGTTTCTCTCACCTCAACGGATAAAGAGTAATTCACATTTCCCGGATGGCGGCAAGCCGCCGTTTCCGGGCCATTCTGAAGCCTTATTCCCCCACCCCGGAAAGCATCGCGCTCCGGGGCGATCTCAACACGATGAAGTGCGACTTCAGCTTGTTTTTCTGGCTTTACGCACCTGCGCGGCATAGGTAGCCAGCGTGTGCTTGAGGATATCCAGCGTTACTGGTTTTGACAGACAGCTATCCATTCCCGACTCCAGACAGCGTTGTTTTTCTTCCGCCAGCGCGTTAGCCGTCACGCCAATAACCGGTAGCGTCATCTCCAGTTGACGGATCCGCTGCGTCAGACGGTAACCATCCATGTTTGGCATGTTCACGTCGCTGAGAACAATATCAATATGTTGTTTACTCAGGACGTTAAGCGCATCGACGCCATCATTGGCCGTCACGCATTGATAACCCAGTGAGCCAAGCTGATCGGCCAACAGGCGGCGGTTAATCGGGTGATCGTCGACCACCAGAATCATCATGTCGTCATTGCTGACCGTTGGCGTGTCGTGGGCCGACAGCGCCGGACCATTCTCTTCTACCGCCAGCGCCAGATGCAGCAGGCGTCCCAGCAACGGCAGAAGTTCATGCGGCGTGGTGACGCTATGCAACCACTCTCCCGGCGCGCGCTCAACGGGGATACCGATATGCCGACGGCAGAAGATCACCGCAGCGCTTCCCGGCCAACGCCCGCTGAGTTCATCATCGGTTAATAAAATATCGTCAGCGGCTGGCGTCTGGCCAGCAAATTGCCGTACCGTCAGGCCATGATATTGCAGCAACGATTCGATAAACAGCGCCAGTGACGTATTATGAATCGCCAGCCAACAGGTGCTGTTGCTGTGCTGTTCGGCCAACAGCGGCGGCATCTGCTGCATGCCGTATAACGGAATGCGAATGGTGAAACGGCTCCCCATGCCGGGTTCAGTTTCCACGTCAATGTCGCCATCCATCATGCTGATGAGTTTTTCACAGATAGCCAGTCCCAGGCCGGTTCCCTGGAAATTACGCTGCACCCCGGTACCAACCTGGAAGAACGGGTCGAACAGGCGCACAACCTCTTTCGCCGGGATCCCTTCGCCGGTATCACGTACGCTAATTTGCAGATAGTCGCCGGCGCGCCGTACATGCAGCACGATACAGCCGGTATCGGTAAATTTAATGGCGTTACTCAGCAGGTTGGAGATGACCTGCTGCAGCCGCATCGGGTCGCCAATCATCGTCTGCGGGACATCCGGCTCAATGAAGCAGTACAGCCCAAGCTGCTTGCGCACCACCAGCGGTAGATAGTTCGCCGAAATATGATTCATGACCTCGCGCGGCGAAAACTCTCGTGGCTCGATTTTGAGCTGCTCAGACTCAATTTTCGAGAAGTCGAGAATATCGCTGATAATCTTCAAAAGCAGGCTGGAGGAGTTATTCATCGCCGTCACCAGCCGATCGACTCCCTTCGGCAACGCTTTGGTCTGCAGCAGGTCGAGGTTGCCAATAATGCCGTACAGCGGCGTACGCAGCTCGTGGCTGACGGTGGCGAGGAACATCGATTTCGACTGGCTGGCCTGCTCTGCCGCCTGGGCCATCTCCTGCAGCGACTCTTCCATTTTCACACGGGCGGAAACGTCAACCAGCACGCAAATCGCGACGTTTTCATTACGATATCGCGAGTGTACAAAACTAATCTGCAGGTTGGTGTTGTTGCTGGTTAACACGTCGACGAAGTTGACCTGCTGGCCGCAAATAATCTGCGTGAGCCGCTGGCGGTCTTCGTGCGTCAGCATATTCAGATAGTTATGCGCCAGTTCGTTACTCAGTATATTGGTGCCGTCCTGCGTGCGTAGAATGCAGATCCCGACCGGCGCGGAGGCGACGATCTTACGGTTGAACTGCTCATGTTCCTCCAGCCTTTGAGCGTCGTTTTCCGCCGGTATAAAGATCCGCCGTTCATACATACGCGCCAGCGCGAACAGGATCGCGCCGGTCAGGATATTCAGTACGATAGCGTTGAGGATCAGCATCCTGATACGCTCCAGCACCTGATCGACGGAAACCGAATAGACAATGCTCAGCGATGATGGCAGCAGGCTCTTTTTCAGCACCAGCTCGCGGAAACCAGAGCTGTAGCCAAACCACATCCGCTCCTGCATCCAGCGGGTTTCCGGTTTAATGCTGTTATCCGGCCCGGCAAGGGAAATGAGCTGCTGACCGTTATCGTCGAGGATCGTCACGCTCATCGGCAGGCTACCTGGCGTAAAGAAGCTCTCCATGCGAATAGTCTGCTCAACGCCAAGCATCGCCTGCAGGCGGTTAGCCATATAAATAGGCGTCAGGGCATAGAAATAACCAACGCCCGGACGCACGCCCTGGCTAATCCAGAACAGGTTATTGCCGCGCTCGTTTTGCGGCGCATCGCGATATTGTTCGATACGCTGATGCAGCACCTTCAGCGCCTGATCGCGCTCCAGCGGCATATCGCGCAGGCCGAAGTTAGCCATGCAGAGGTTGTCGCTGCCAATTAAAAAAATACGGTTCAGGTCGTAGGCGGCAGAGAAATTATCCCGCCAGTAGCGCATGAACCACGCCAGCGATTGCAGTGAGTTGCGCCAGGCGCCGCTCATTGCGCCGCAGTCGGAATCCGGATACAGCGGTTCAAAATTAGGGATTGTGATATTGCCACTATTGGCAAGTAGCGCGCTACCCTCGCTCCCGGTCGCCGCGCGGTTGCCTGCGACGTACTTCAGCTCTTTGATGACATCCGCGGTACGCTGGATGTAGCGCTGGGCCTGGTCGGCGTTAAGATTCAGTTCCTGACGAATTTCCGATTCCCGTTCATGCAGCGCATTAACGATATAAAACACGGAGACAAAAGCAATCAGCATCCATAGCAGAACCGCCAGCGCTCTGAACAGATAACGAGAAACCTTTAAGGTCGTATGAAACGAGGCAAGATATTTCAATGGGGCAATGCTCGGTCGTCAGGGGCTCAACAGAATGGGGTTAAAGTAGCGGTAAATGGGCTCTGCCGCAATGTTAATGCAAAAAGGGCCGGGATAATACCCGGCCCTTTCAGAACATTTACCTGCGACGATTACTCTTCGTCTTCGGCGATGTCGTCGTCAGCATCGTTTTCCGGCGCAATATCATCATCGCCTTCCGCTACGCTGCCATCGATGGCATCCAGTTCTTCGTCGTCAACCGGTTCAGCCACGCGCTGCAGGCCGACAACGTTTTCATCTTCCGCGGTACGGATCAGAATCACGCCCTGAGTATTACGACCCACGATGCTCACTTCAGAAACGCGAGTACGCACCAGGGTGCCCGCATCGGTAATCATCATGATCTGGTCGCAATCATCGACCTGCACGGCGCCGACCACGGAACCGTTACGTTCGGTGACCTTAATAGAGATAACGCCCTGCGTCGCACGCGACTTGGTCGGATACTCTTCGGCCGCGGTACGCTTGCCGTAACCGTTTTGCGTCACGGTCAGGATAGCGCCTTCGCCACGAGGAATAATCAGCGACACGACGCTATCTTCGCCCGCCAGCTTGATACCGCGTACGCCGGTTGCGGTACGGCCCATCGCGCGAACGGCGTCTTCTTTAAAGCGCACCACTTTACCAGCGGCGGAGAACAGCATCACTTCGTCCTGGCCAGAAGTCAGATCGACGCCGATCAGTTCGTCGCCTTCGTTCAGATTGACGGCAATGATACCGGCAGAACGCGGGCGGCTGAACTCGGTCAATGCCGTTTTCTTCACGGTACCGCTGGCGGTCGCCATAAAGACGTTAACGCCCTCTTCGTACTCGCGAACCGGCAGGATAGCAGTGATACGCTCGTCAGCTTCCAGCGGCAGCAGGTTGACGATTGGTCGACCACGCGCGCCGCGGCTGGCTTCCGGCAACTGATACACTTTCATCCAGTACAGACGACCACGGCTGGAGAAGCAGAGGATCGTGTCATGGGTGTTGGCCACCAGCAGACGGTCGATAAAGTCTTCTTCTTTAATACGCGCTGCCGATTTACCTTTACCGCCACGACGCTGCGCTTCGTAGTCGGTTAACGGTTGATATTTCACATAGCCCTGGTGCGACAGGGTCACGACAACATCTTCCTGGTTAATCAGGTCTTCGATATTGATATCAGCGCTGTTGGCGGTAATTTCGGTACGACGCGCATCGCCAAACTGTTCTTTAACCAGCTCCAGCTCTTCGCGAATAACTTCCATCAGACGATCGGCGCTGCCCAGGATGTGCAGCAGCTCGGCGATCTGATCCAGCAGCTCTTTGTACTCGTCGAGCAGTTTTTCGTGCTCCAGACCGGTCAGTTTCTGCAGACGCAGATCCAGAATCGCCTGAGCCTGCTGTTCGGTCAGATAGTACTGGCCATCACGCACGCCAAACTCTGGCTCCAGCCATTCCGGACGTGCGGCGTTATCGCCGGCGCGCTCCAGCATCGCGGAGACATTGCCCAGATCCCATGAACGCGCGATTAAACCCGCTTTTGCTTCCGCCGGCGTCGGCGCGCGGCGAATCAGTTCAATGATCGGATCGATGTTAGCCAGCGCAATCGCCAGCGCTTCAAGGATATGCGCACGGTCGCGCGCCTTGCGCAGTTCGAAAATAGTACGACGAGTGACAACTTCGCGGCGGTGACGAACAAACGCCGCAATGATGTCCTTCAGGTTCATGATCTTCGGCTGACCGTGGTGCAGCGCAACCATGTTGATACCGAAGGAAACCTGCAGTTGGGTCTGGGAGTAGAGGTTGTTAAGAACCACTTCACCCACCGCGTCGCGTTTCACTTCGATAACGATACGCATACCGTCTTTGTCAGACTCGTCGCGCAGCGCGCTGATGCCTTCAACGCGTTTTTCTTTCACCAGCTCGGCGATTTTCTCAATCAGGCGCGCTTTGTTCACCTGATACGGAATTTCGTGCACGATGATGGTTTCACGGCCGGTTTTCGCGTCAGCTTCGACTTCCGCGCGCGCGCGAATGTAAACTTTACCGCGACCGGTACGATAGGCCTCTTCAATACCGCGACGGCCGTTAATGATAGCGGCGGTCGGGAAGTCCGGACCCGGAATGTGTTCCATCAGCCCTTCAATGCTGATGTCTTCGTTGTCAACGTATGCCAGGCAGCCGTTGATGACTTCCGTCAGGTTATGCGGCGGAATGTTGGTCGCCATACCTACGGCGATACCGGAAGAACCGTTCACCAGCAGGTTAGGGATTTTTGTCGGCATGACGTCAGGGATTTTCTCCGTGCCGTCATAGTTGTCGACGAAATCAACCGTCTCTTTTTCGAGATCGGCCATCAGCTCATGAGCGATCTTCGACATACGGATTTCCGTATAACGCATCGCTGCGGCGGAGTCGCCATCGACAGAACCAAAGTTACCCTGGCCATCGACCAGCATATAACGCAAGGAGAACGGCTGCGCCATACGTACGATGGTGTCATAAACGGCGGTATCACCATGCGGGTGGTATTTACCGATTACGTCGCCAACGACACGGGCTGATTTTTTATAGGCTTTGTTCCAGTCATTGCCCAATACGTTCATGGCGTATAGTACGCGACGGTGTACCGGCTTCAGGCCATCTCGGACATCCGGCAGCGCACGGCCAACAATGACCGACATCGCATAATCCAGATACGAGCTTTTCAGCTCTTCCTCAATGTTGACCGGTGTAATTTCTCTCGCAAGGTCGCTCATCTAACCGCTATCCCTCTACTGTGTCCCGGATTCAAAGGTCGCAAATTATAACACAGCCGTCGTAATAGAGGTAAAGCAATACGGTTTATTCGTGGCAGTCTGCTGATATACTCGCAGGTCAGAACAGAAAAGGAGTAAAAGCGCCCATGAATGCCGAAAAACCGTCGGTGGCCCCCAACGTTGATCACAATGAAATCGCCAAATTTGAAGCCGTCGCTTCGCGCTGGTGGGATCTAGAAGGTGAGTTCAAACCGCTGCATCGCATCAACCCGTTGCGCCTTGGCTATATTGCCGAACGCTCCGGCGGCCTGTTCGGCAAAAAAGTGCTCGATGTCGGCTGCGGCGGCGGCATCCTCGCCGAAAGCATGGCGCGCGAAGGTGCGACGGTCACTGGTCTGGATATGGGCTTCGAGCCGCTGCAGGTCGCAAAACTGCACGCGCTGGAGAGCGGCATTCAGGTAGAGTACGTACAAGAGACCGTCGAAGAGCATGCGGCGAAGCACGCCCAGCAGTACGACGTCGTCACCTGTATGGAGATGCTCGAGCACGTCCCTGACCCACAGTCGGTAGTGCACGCCTGCGCGCGGCTAGTGAAGCCCGGCGGCCAGGTCTTCTTCTCGACCATTAACCGCAACGGCAAAGCGTGGCTGATGGCCGTGGTCGGCGCGGAATACGTGATGAAAATGGTGCCAAAAGGTACGCATGACGTTAAGAAATTTATCAAGCCGGCGGAGCTCATCGGCTGGATCGATCAGACTCCTCTGAAAGAGCAGCACATTACCGGCCTGCATTACAATCCGCTCACCAATACCTTCAAGCTGGCGCCGGGCGTTGATGTTAACTATATGTTGCATACAACGGCGAAAAAAGCATAACGTCATACGTTTTTATGATGATGATTGCGCGGCATCAAGCTGCGCAATTTTCCCTTCCGACGAAGAAATCAGCACTCGATCAAATTTTGATTTTTTTTTCTGTTTTATTGACTTCTTCTCCAGGCCTTATACGGCGTGGACTTAGCGATTATTACGCCTGCGCAACCTCAAATTAACGTCAAAATCAACCCTTGTACTCAAAAGAATCCTTACTAAAATAACTCACCATATAGCGTTCTTTTTATCGACAACCCCCTACATATAGTATTTATCCACAGAGTTAGTCACAACGACTGGCTGTGGATAAATGGGGGGATATTTTTTCTCACGGACAGGTAAAAACCACATGAATCAGAGTCTGCTGGTGACAAAGCGCGACGGTAGCACCGAGCGTATCAATCTCGACAAAATCCATCGCGTACTAGATTGGGCGGCAGAAGGACTGAATAACGTTTCGATTTCCCAGGTAGAGCTGCGTTCGCATATTCAGTTCTATGACGGCATTAAAACCGCCGACATCCACGAGACCATTATTAAGGCCGCAGCGGACCTGATCTCCCGCGATGCGCCGGACTACCAGTACCTGGCCGCGCGACTGGCGATTTTCCACCTGCGTAAGAAAGCGTTTGGCCAGTTTGAACCGCCGGCGCTGTACACCCATGTGGTGAACATGGTCGAAAAAGGTAAATACGATCATCATCTGCTGGAAGACTACACGGAAGAAGAGTTCCAGCAGATGGACGGTTTTATCGACCACTGGCGCGATATGAACTTCTCCTACGCGGCCGTTAAGCAGCTGGAAGGTAAATACCTGGTGCAGAACCGCGTCAGCGGCGAAATCTATGAAAGCGCCCAGTTCCTCTATATTCTGGTTGCGGCTTGCCTGTTCTCTAACTATCCGCGTGAGACCCGTCTGGACTATATCAAGCGTTTCTATGACGCGGTGTCCACCTTTAAAATCTCGCTGCCGACGCCGATCATGTCCGGCGTGCGTACCCCAACCCGTCAGTTCAGCTCCTGCGTGCTGATCGAGTGCGGCGATAGCCTGGATTCGATCAACGCCACCTCCAGCGCGATTGTGAAATATGTTTCCCAGCGCGCCGGTATCGGTATCAACGCCGGCCGCATTCGTGCGCTGGGTAGCCCGATCCGCGGCGGCGAAGCCTTCCACACCGGCTGCATCCCGTTCTATAAGCACTTCCAGACCGCGGTGAAATCCTGTTCGCAGGGCGGCGTTCGCGGCGGCGCGGCCACCCTCTTCTATCCGATGTGGCATCTGGAAGTCGAAAGCCTGCTGGTGTTGAAAAACAACCGCGGCACCGACGCCAACCGCGTTCGCCACATGGACTACGGCGTGCAGATCAACAAGCTGATGTACACCCGCCTGCTGAAAGGCGAGGACATCACCCTGTTCAGCCCGTCCGACGTTCCTGGCCTGTACGATGCGTTCTTCGCCGATCAGGACGAGTTCGAACGTCTGTACACTAAATACGAAAAAGACGACAGTATCCGCAAACAGCGTATTAAAGCCGTTGAGCTGTTCTCGCTGATGATGCAGGAACGCGCCTCTACCGGCCGTATCTATATCCAGAACGTTGACCACTGCAACACCCACAGCCCGTTCGACCCGGTTGTCGCGCCGGTGCGCCAGTCTAACCTGTGCCTGGAAATCGCCCTGCCGACCAAACCGCTGGACGATGTGAACGACGAAAACGGCGAAATCGCGCTGTGTACGCTGTCGGCATTCAACCTTGGCGCCATCGATAGCCTTGATGAGCTGGAAGATCTGGCGGTACTGGCGGTGCGCGCGCTGGATGCCCTGCTGGATTATCAGGACTACCCAATTCCGGCGGCCAAACGCGGCGCGATGGGTCGTCGTACGCTGGGCATCGGCGTTATCAACTTCGCTTACTATCTGGCGAAACATGGCAAGCGCTACTCCGACGGCAGCGCCAACAATTTGACGCACAAAACGTTCGAAGCTATTCAGTATTATCTGCTGAAGGCCTCCAACGAACTGGCTATCGAACAAGGCGCCTGCCCGTGGTTCAACGAAACCACCTACGCGCAGGGTATTCTGCCGATCGATACTTACAAGAAAGACCTGGATGCTATCGTGAGCGAATCTCTGCATTTCGACTGGGAGCAGCTGCGCGAATCCATTAAAACCCACGGCCTGCGTAACTCTACGCTCTCCGCGCTGATGCCATCTGAGACCTCTTCGCAGATCTCCAACGCCACCAACGGCATCGAACCGCCGCGCGGCCACGTGAGCATCAAAGCGTCGAAAGATGGGATTTTGCGCCAGGTCGTTCCGGATTACGAAAATCTGCAGAACGCCTACGAACTGCTGTGGGAAATGCCGAATAACGACGGCTATCTGCAGCTGGTCGGCATCATGCAGAAGTTTATCGATCAGTCGATTTCCGCCAACACCAACTATGACCCGACGCGTTTCCCGTCCGGAAAAGTGCCGATGCAGCAGTTGCTGAAAGATCTGCTCAACGCCTATAAATTCGGCGTGAAAACGCTGTACTATCACAACACCCGTGATGGCGCGGAAGACGCCCAGGATGACCTGGCCCCGTCAATTCAGGACGACGGCTGCGAAAGCGGCGCATGTAAGATCTAAAGTATTTTTGCCGGGTGGCGCGATGCCTACCCGGCCTACGGTTTTGTAGGCCCGGCAAACGCAGTGTCGCCGGGCGATACAATCTCAACAGGACCCACTCATGGCATACACCACTTTTTCACAGACGAAAAACAATCAACTGCTTGAGCCGATGTTTTTTGGCCAGCCGGTTAACGTGGCCCGCTACGATCAGCAAAAATATGACATCTTTGAAAAGCTGATTGAAAAGCAGCTCTCCTTCTTCTGGCGCCCGGAAGAAGTCGACGTTTCGCGCGATCGCATCGACTATCAGGCGCTGCCCGAACATGAAAAGCATATATTCATCAGCAATCTGAAATATCAGACGCTGCTCGATTCCATTCAGGGCCGTAGCCCGAACGTCGCGCTGCTGCCGCTGATTTCCATCCCGGAACTGGAAACCTGGGTAGAAACCTGGGCTTTTTCCGAGACGATCCACTCGCGCTCCTACACCCATATTATCCGCAACATCGTCAACGATCCGGCGACGGTGTTCGACGATATCGTGACCAATGAGCAGATCCAGAAACGCGCGGAAGGCATCTCTCACTATTACGATTCTTTGATTGAAATGACCAGCTACTGGCATCTGCTGGGCGAAGGCACCCACACCGTCAACGGCAAAACCGTGACCGTGAATCTGCGCGAGCTGAAAAAGAAACTGTATCTGTGCCTGATGAGCGTCAACGCGCTGGAAGCAATCCGCTTCTACGTTAGCTTCGCCTGCTCTTTCGCCTTTGCCGAACGCAAGCTGATGGAAGGCAACGCCAAAATTATTCGCCTGATCGCCCGCGATGAAGCGCTGCACCTGACCGGCACTCAGCATATGCTGAACCTGCTGCGCTCCGGCAGCGACGATCCGGAAATGGCGGAAATCGCCGAAGAGTGCAAACAAGAGTGCTATGACCTGTTCGTGCTGGCGGCGCAGCAGGAAAAAGAGTGGGCGGACTATCTGTTCCGCGACGGCTCGATGATCGGCCTGAACAAAGATATTCTCTGCCAGTACGTCGAGTACATCACCAATATTCGCATGCAGGCGGTGGGCCTCGATCTATCGTTCCAGACCCGCTCCAACCCGATCCCATGGATCAATACCTGGCTGGTTTCCGACAACGTTCAGGTCGCGCCGCAGGAAGTGGAGGTCAGCTCTTACCTCGTCGGCCAGATCGATTCTGAAGTCGATGCCGACGATCTGAGCAACTTCCAGCTGTAATGAAGCGGATTTTCTTGAGGATTTCTGACACTCGCCTTGAGTGTCAGGATGAACATCCTTCCCTGTTGGCCGCGCTTGAATCGCATAACATCGACGTGGAGTATCAGTGCCGCGAAGGCTATTGCGGTTCCTGCCGCACGCGTCTGGTGTCAGGCCAGGTTGACTGGCTGACCGAACCGCTGGCGTTTATCCAGCCGGGAGAGATTTTGCCCTGCTGCTGCCGGGCGAAAGGCGATATTGAGATCGAGATGTAAGTGTTGTCGATGTGTGCGGCCTGATGCCCTCACCCCGGCCCTCTCCCACAGGGAGAGGGGGAAAACATAAAAGGGCCTTACGGCCCTTTTGTTTTATTTCGTGTCCAGGAACTGCACCGCTTTATCCGGGAAATCGGTAAACAAGCCGTCGACGCCCGCCTGGTTATACAGCACGTCATAGAGCTGATTAACGTTAGTGGCGTACTCCGGCAACTGATCCGCGCGCACGGTGTACGGATGCACCTGTAGATGGCTGGCGTGCGCCTCTTTTACCATCGCCGTCAGCTTCACCGCGCCCGGCTTCGAGCCTTCCGCTACCAGCATATGGTAATCCGGGCCGATACCGTCAGCGTACTGCGCAATCTGCGCCATCGCCCCCGGCTTGAACATCCAGTCATAGCTGTAGTTCACCCATTTACCATCGGCCTGTTTCTGCTGCGTTTCATTCCAGTCGGTATAGGCGATGAGCTGCACCAGATTGAGATCCATCCCCATCTTCGGCTCCAGCTCATTCTTAATGCGTTTGAGCTCGTTGGCGTCAAAACATTGCAGATAAACCTTATCCTGCTTGCTGGTGTAGCCATATTCCTTCAGCACTTTCAGCGTGCTGGCGGCAATATCTTTGCCTTCCTGATGGTGGAACCACGGCGCTTTGATTTCCGGGTAGATACCGATATTTTTACCCGTCGAATGGTTCAGCCCCTGTACAAACTCAATCTCTTCTTCAAAGGTATGAATGCGGAAATCGGATTTGCCCATCGGGAAACGCCCAGGATAGGTTTGCACGTTTTTGCCATCTTTCGGCTCAAAACCTTCGGTGAACTTCAGCGACTTAATCTCGGCCAGGGTAAAGTCGATGGCGTAAAAACGGCCGTCTTTACGCGCCCGCTGCGGGAAACGCTGCGCAACGTCAGTCACCCGATCGAGATAGTGGTCATGCAACACCACCAGCCGGTCGTCTTTAGTCATGACCAGATCTTGCTCAAGGTAATCCGCCCCCTGAGCGTAAGCCATCGCTTTCGCCGGCAGGGTATGTTCCGGCAGATACCCGCTGGCGCCGCGGTGGGCAATGACAATTTTATCAGCCGCTGCCGCGCTGAAGCACAGCGCAGAACTGGCCAAAATCATTCCGCTCATTAGCGCGGTAAGTTTCATTTTCATCGCCGCTCCTTAGGCTTGTTTCAGTTGTTGATGATGACGACGCTCGCCAAGCATGACGATAATCAGCAGCAGAACCGCCAGTACGCTACCGCCAATCATCACCATGAAGCCGCCGTCCCAGCCGAAGAAATCGACGGTATAGCCAACAATGGCGCTCGCGGCGACGGAACCGCCGAGATAACCGAACAGACCGGTGAAGCCCGCGGCGGTGCCGGCGGCTTTTTTCGGCGCCAGTTCCAGCGCATGCAGACCGATCAGCATCACCGGGCCATAAATCAGGAAGCCAATGACGATCATACAGGCCATATCGACCCCCGGATTACCCGGCGGGTTCAGCCAGTAAACGATAGTGGCAATCGTCACCAGGGTCATAAAGAACACGCCGGTCGCGCCGCGGTTGCCTTTAAACACTTTGTCCGACATCCAGCCACACAGCAAAGTACCGGGGATCCCCGCGTACTCATACAGGAAGTAGGCCCAGGAAGATTTATCCAGCGCGAAGTGTTTGACCTCTTTCAGGTAGGTCGGCGACCAGTCCAGAATGCCGTAGCGCAGCAGATAAACGAAGACGTTAGCGATCGCGATGTACCACAGCAGCTTGTTCGGCAGAATGTACTGCATAAAGATCTGCTTCGCCGTCAGCTCTTCTTCGTGCTTTTCGCTATAGTCATCCGGATAGTCGTTTTTATACTCTTCGATCGGCGGCAGACCGCAGGACTGCGGGGTATCGCGCATCATCGCGAAGGCAAAAATCGCCAGCAGGATCGCGCCGAAGGCCGGCATATACAGCGCCGCGTGCCAGTCGTTAAACCACGCCATCCCTAACAGGAACAGCAGCGGCGGAATACCGCCGCCGACGTTATGCGCGCAGTTCCACACTGAGACAATCCCGCCGCGCTCTTTCTGCGACCACCAGTGCACCATGGTACGACCACACGGCGGCCAGCCCATCCCCTGGAACCATCCGCACAGGAACAGTAATACGAACATGATCATGATGCTGGAAGTCGCCCACGGCACGAAGCCCATCACCAGCATCACCAGCGCCGCCAGAATTAACCCTGCCGGCAGAAAAATGCGCGGATTCGAGCGGTCGGAGACCGAGCCCATGATAAATTTCGAAAATCCGTAGGCGATAGAGATACCGGAAAGCGCGAAACCGAGGTCGCCACGAGAGAAGCCCTGCTCAATCAGATAAGGCATCGCCAGCGCAAAGTTCTTACGAACCAGATAGTAAGCGGCATAACCGAAGAAGATGCCAATAAAGATCTGCCAACGTAATCGACGATACAACGGGTCGATTTCCGCCGCCGGCAAACGCGCTTTATGCGCTGCGGGTTTAAAAATACTTAACATATCAGCCTCCGTGGCCATTGCTGTTTCACTGACATCGACGCAAAAAATCTAATTTATTCACGTACTTCTAATTAGGTCGCGATGGTAGGCAAAGCGTAGAACTAATACTGTGAAATATCGCACATTTTGTTACAGATATATGACAAAATTTTCCAATGTGAGCACAAAATCACAGCAAACGCTCGAATTGCGCGCAAATATGCTCGAAATCAAACATTCCACACTATTGATATGGCTAAATGGTGTAAAACGAAAGTAGAGGACCGGAAGATGGCCGAGACGCAAGAATTTGATGCGCTGATTATTGGCGGCGGCGCCACCGGCGCGGGAATCGCCCGCGACTGCGCCCTGCGCGGGTTACGTGTGGCGTTGATTGAGCGGCACGATATCGCCACCGGCGCCACCGGCCGCAACCATGGTCTGTTGCACAGCGGCGCGCGCTATGCCGTCACCGATAGCGAATCCGCGCGCGAATGTATCAGCGAGAATCGCATTTTACGTCGCATCGCCCGCCACTGCATTGAACCCACCAACGGGCTGTTTATCACCCTGCCTGAAGATGACATGGCCTGGCAGCAAACCTTTATCCACGCCTGTCAGCAGGCCGGTATCGATGCTAAACCGCTTACCCCCGCTGAAGCATTGCGTCTGGAACCCGCGGTCAACCCTACGCTGCTTGGCGCCGTACAAGTACCGGACGGCACCGTCGATCCGTTCCGCCTGACGGCAGCCAATATGCTCGACGCCCGCGAACACGGTGCGCAGATCCTTACCGGCTGCGAGGTCACCGGCCTGCTGCGCCAGGGCGATCGCGTGTACGGAGTACAGATCTACGATCATCAACACCGCGAAGCGCGTAGCATTCGCGCACAGGTCGTCGTCAACGCCGCCGGGATCTGGGGCCAACGCATCGCGGAGTACGCCGATCTGCGCATCTCCATGTTCCCGGCAAAAGGCTCGCTGCTGATCCTCGATCACCGCATTAATAACCAGGTGATTAACCGCTGCCGCAAGCCGGCGGATGCCGATATTCTGGTGCCCGGCGATACCATTTCGTTGATTGGCACCACCTCGACGCATATTCCTTATGACGAAATTGACGATAACCGGGTGACGACGGAAGAGGTCGATACGCTGCTGCGCGAAGGTGAAAAACTGGCGCCGATCATGGGGCGTACCCGGGTGCTACGCGCCTACTCCGGCGTCCGTCCGCTGGTCGCCAGCGATGACGATCCCAGCGGGCGCAGCGTCAGCCGCGGTATTGTGCTGCTCGACCACGCCCCGCGCGACGGTATGGAAGGCTTTATCACCATCACCGGCGGTAAGTTGATGACCTACCGTTTGATGGCGGAATGGGCCAGCGACGCCGTCTGCCGCAAACTCGGCAATGCTGAGCCGTGCCGCACCGCGGAGCGCCCGCTACCGGGTTCGCAGGAAGCCACAGAAACCACGCTGAAAAAGATTATCTCGCTACCGACGCCGCTGCGCGGGTCGGCGGTCTATCGCCACGGCGACCGCACCCCAGCATGGCTAGGCGACAGCCGCCAGCACCGTAGCCTGGTCTGCGAATGTGAAGCGGTCACCGCCGGGGAAGTGCAGTACGCGGTAGAGAATCTGGCGGTGAAGAATTTGCTCGACCTGCGCCGCCGTACCCGAGTCGGTATGGGCACCTGCCAGGGTGAACTGTGCGCCTGCCGCGCCGCCGGACTGCTCCAGCGCTTTAACGTCGCCACCCCGGCCCAGTCGTTAACTCAGCTGTCGGAATTTCTCAATGAGCGCTGGAAGGGCGTTCAGCCCATCGCCTGGGGCGACGCGCTGCGCGAAAGTGAATTTACCCGCTGGGTCTACCTCGGCTTATGCGGACTGCAAAAGGAGCATCAGGATGAAATTTGATTGCGCCATCGTCGGCGGCGGACTGGCCGGGCTGTTGTGCGGGCTGGCGCTGAATCAACACGGCCTACGCTGCGTGATAATCAGCCGTGGGCAAAGCGCGCTGCACTTTTCCTCTGCTTCATTAGACCTGCTCTCAGCGCTGCCGAACGGCGATACCGTCACTGATGTCGCACAAGGTCTTCAGCAACTGGCCGTTCAGCTTCCTGAACACCCCTACTCCCGCGTCGGCGCCGAGGCGGTGCTCGAATACGCCAGGCAGACCGAAGCGCTGCTGGCCGACTGCGGCGCGAATATGCAAGGCGAAGCGCGCCGACCGCACCTGCGGGTAACGCCGCTGGGGACGTTGCGCCCGGCGTGGCTGTCGCCGGAAGAGGTTCCGCTGGCGCCCATCGCGCAGCAACGCGTATGCATGGTGGGGATTAGCGGTTTTGCCGATTTTCAGCCGCATCTGGCCGCCGCCGCCCTCGGACAGAGCGGAGTGGACGCCGCCGCGGCGGAGATTGATTTACCGCTGCTTGATGTGCTGCGCGATAATCCTACGGAGTTCCGTGCCGCTAACATCGCCCGCGTGCTTGATGATGAAAACCTGTGGCCTGCCCTACAGTCCGCGCTGCTGCCGCTGGCGCAAGAGTACCAGCTGCTGATGATGCCCGCCTGTTTTGGGCTCGCGGATAATCGCCTCTGGCATTGGCTACAAGAACATCTGCCCTGCCCGCTGCGCCTGCTGCCGACGCTGCCGCCTTCGGTACCGGGGATGCGCTTGCATAGCCAGCTTCAGCGCCAGTTCATCCGCACCGGCGGTACCTGGCTTGCCGGTGACGAGGTGGTGAAAATCAGCCATCAGCAGGGCGCCGTCGAGGCCGTCTGGACGCGAAATCACGGCGATATCGCACTGCGCCCGCGCTTTACCGTGTTGGCGAGCGGTAGCTTTTTCAGTAACGGTCTCGTCGCCACCCGTGATAGCGTGCGCGAACCGATTCTCGGCCTCGATCTGCAGCAAACGCTGGCGCGCGATAGCTGGTATCAGCGTGATTTCTTCGCATCACAACCGTGGCAGCGCTTTGGTTTGAAGACCGACCCTATGCTGCGCCCACAACTGCTCGGCCAGCCGCTAACGAATCTTTTCGCTATCGGCTCGCTGCTCGGCGGTTTCGATGCCATTCAACTCGGCTGCGGCGGCGGCGTTTGCGCCGTCACCGCGCTGCATGCCGCCAGACAGATCCACGCCCTTGCAGGAGGCCGGCCATGAACGATACCCGCTTTGAAAGCTGCATAAAATGCACGGTCTGTACCACCGCCTGCCCGGTGAGCCGGGTGAATCCGCGCTATCCCGGCCCGAAACAGGCGGGGCCGGACGGCGAACGACTGCGTCTGAAAGATGGCGCGCTGTACGACGACGCGCTGAAATATTGTATTAATTGCAAACGCTGCGAGGTGGCCTGTCCATCTGATGTGAAAATCGGCGATATCATTCAACGCGCGCGTGCGCAGTACAGCCAGCAAACACCAACCCTGCGCGATGCCATCCTCAGCCATACCGATCTGATGGGCACCCTTTCCACGCCTTTTGCGCCGCTGGTCAACGCCACAACGGGGTTAAAACCGGTGCGCCGCCTGCTCGACGCGGCGCTGAAAATCGACCATCGCCGCACGCTGCCGAAATATGGCTTCGGCACCTTTCGCCGCGCTTACCGCCAGCTCGCCGCCGGACAGGCGCAGTACAGCGAGCAGGTGGCTTTCTTCCATGGCTGCTACGTCAACTATAACCACCCGCAATTGGGTAAGGATCTGATTCGCGTCGTCAACGCGCTGGGTACCGGCGTGCAGCTCTTATCAAAAGAAAAATGCTGCGGCGTCCCGCTTATCGCCAACGGCTTTTTTGACAAAGCGCGCAAGCAAGCGCACAGCAACGTCGCCGCCATGCGCGAAAACAGCTTGCCGATCATCGCCACCTCTTCAACCTGTACTTTTACCCTGCGCGATGAATATCCCCATATCCTGGATATCGATAACAGCGATCTGCGGGATCGGGTGGAGTTAGCGACCCGCTGGATTTGGAAACAGCTCGATGCCGGCAAAACCCTTCCATTGCGCCCGCTGCCGCTGAAGGTGGTCTATCACACCCCATGTCATATGGAAAAAATGGGCTGGTCGCTATACACCCTTGAGCTTCTGCGCCAAATCCCGGGCCTACAACTGGAAGTGCTGGATTCGCAGTGCTGCGGTATCGCCGGCACCTTCGGCTTTAAGTCGGAAAACTATTCGTCGGCGCAGGCGATTGGCGCGCCATTATTTCGCCAGATTGAGGAGAGCGGCGCGGACGTAGTGATTACCGATTGCGAAACCTGCAAATGGCAGATTGAGATGTCCACCAGCAAGCGCTGCGAACATCCCATTACTCTGCTGGCGCAGGCGCTGGGCGCGCCTGCCTGAATCAGTCGATAAACAGCGTCTCGACGACGTTGATCCAACCATGCTCGCCGCTGACCGGCTTACCGTCGAGCCAGCGGCGCAGCATATTCAGCGCCATCATGGCGCAGACTTCTTGCCGCACCGACAGCCCGTGGCGATTCACGCTGAACTTGACCCTCAGCGCGTGCGTACCTTCCGGCGTCGCCAGCACAAAGTTCAGGTAATCGGCCTCCTGACCGCTGACCGACAACGCCAGCCCGGCAAAATGGTTAACGCGCCGCTCGGCGGCCCAGCGCGCCGATTGCGCTAAGGTCTCCTCCTGCGCCGGCACCACTTCGCTGGCGAGAAGCGGCGCGTTCGCCCGCCTCAGCTGCAGCGCCAGCAGGCCACTGGTAAACTGTTCGCTCAAGGTCAGGCTAAGCTGACGCTCCTGCAGGCAACGCGCGATCTGCGCCGGTAACCCTTCCGTGCCCTCAAAGATAAGGCTCTCTCCGGCTACCTTACGCACTTCTGGCCACAGCGCCAGCATCGCATCGCGCTGCTCGGCAGGACCGGTTAGTTTTAGCTCGATAATCGGCATTGACGAGCGATAGCCCATCACCACACCAGGGGGGAGCTGCAGGTGATTAAGGCTCTGCGCCAGCTCGCTTTCTGAACGTCCGAAGGTGGTTAAACGCAGACAGACAGGCGGCGACGGAAGCGTGAAGCGCGCACGTAAACGCGGTACGATCTCCTGCTCGACCATAACTTTAAATTCAGACGGCACGCCGGGAGTGAAAAACATCAGGCAGCGGTTGAGCTGTACGGCGAACCCGCAGGCAGTGCCTACCGGGTTATTGATCATTTCGGCGCTGGCCGGGATTTCCGCCTGCTTGCGATTGCTTTCCGCCATCGGCCGACCGCGCTCGGCAAAGAATCGCGTCATCGTCTCCAGCCATTCAGCGTTGAGGACCAACCCTTCGCCTTTCGCCGTCGCCGCCGCCAGCGCGCTAAGATCGTCGCTGGTCGGCCCCAGGCCGCCATTCACGATCAGCACATCCGCCTGTTCGCTGCGTTCGCGCAAAATAGCCACCAGCGCGTCGAGGTCATCGCCGACGGTATTGCGGCGCGTTAACGGTAAACCCTGATTAAAAAAGTAATCCGCCAGCCAGGCGGCATTGGTATCGACAATCTGCCCATGCAGCACTTCATCGCCGGTGGACAGCATTTCCACTTGTAGCATTATGAACTCCAGCCTGATAAGTCGAATTACTATAGCGCAAAGGGGCGGGCTGGCGACGAAGAAATTTGGCGCGGCGGAAGGCCGCGCCGGAGGATTAGAAGCTGGCGCTGGCGCCGATGTACGGACCGTCGGCGATGGTGTTATCACGGTTGCCGTCTTTGCCCGCCAGGTTCAGGTAGCGATAACCTGCCTGGATGCTAAGCGGACGCATGATGGTCCAGCTGGCGCCGACGTTCGCTTCTTCATAGCTATCGATGCCGCTGGAGAGTGAATCAGGCGAGTAGTAATAGTCGCCGTACAGACGGAAGCTATCGCCGATTTTCCACTGCAGGCCGCCGCCGACCGCTGCCGCGTAACCTTCATCGCCCTGCTTCGGATTAGTGTAAATGCCTTTGCCGCCCACGGTTGCCAGGAATGGTCCCAGCGGAATATTCAGACCCAGACCTAAGCCCGCGGCGTCGCCGTCGTTATCGCTATGCAACCAGTTGCCGGAAATAGCCAGGCCGGTGGATTCGGTTCCGAAGCCAACGCCGAGGTTGGTATAGTGCTCGCCGGCTTCGCCGGTAACGCTAATAGCATGGGCCGCCGAGGAAACCATCATTACCCCGGCCAGGGCCATAAAAATGCTCTTTTTCATTATTTACTCTATCCAGAAAAGAAGAATCAAAGAAGTCCCGAAAAAACCAGAAAATTCTACTGCGCACCCGTCAGGAATCAATGACCTGGCGAAATGATTTTTCACAAGAGTGTAACCAGTTGCGTCTTTTTGCAGCAATACCGCCGCGCATTTGCGAAAGAAAGTAAATTCCACCGAATTCAAATTCAGCGGAATTATATTTAATTAAGTTGCATTGATTAAATAAATCTATATTAACCTGCGCAAACGGCGTCGCGCAGGCCGTTTGAAGGATGCAGAAAAATTAATGGGCGAGCAGGGCCAGGCGCTCCGGCGCAAGCCCCGTCAGCTTCGCCACCAGCGCCGTATTTCCCTTGCGGTTTGCCGAGGCGCCTCGCAAACTGTTTCCTCGATACCTGGCCCACTCACTGTGAAGGAGAAAAATCATGCGTCAAAGGACGATTGTTTGCCCGCTAATCCAAAATGAGGGCCATTACCTGTTGTGCAAGATGGCTGCCGACCGCGGGGTTTTTCCTGGACAGTGGGCACTGTCCGGCGGCGGCGTGGAGCCGGGGGAAAGTATTGAAGAGGCGCTGCGACGTGAAGTCCGCGAGGAGCTTGGCGAAAAACTGCAGTTGACCCGTATCACACCATGGAGCTTCCGCGATGATACCCGCGTGAAAACCTATGCCGATGGTCGCCAGGAAGAGATCTACATGATCTATTTGATTTTCGATTGCATAAGCGCCAACCGCGAGGTCACAATCAACGAGGAATTCGACGATTACGCCTGGGTGAAGGGCGAAGACCTGCAACATTACGATCTTAATGCCGCCACCCGCCTCACCCTAAGCCAGAAAGGGCTGCTTTAAACCACGGTCAACAGACGCAGCGTCACCTTCAATCCCCCCAGGCTTTCGCTGCGCGACAGCTGCGGGCGGCTACGATGTAGACGCGCGATATCGTTTACCAGCGCCAGGCCCAGCCCGGCGCCGGGTATGCCGCCGACGTTATCGAGCCGGCGAAACGGCGTCAGCGCCTGGTTAATCAGGTTTTCATCAATGCCCGGTCCGCTATCCTCCACGCTCAGCGTGACGGCTTCGCCATCGCGATGCAGGCTCAGCGTCACCGTCCCGCGTGCCGGAGTGTAGCGAATCGCATTGTCGAGCAGGTTGGCGCACAGTTCCCCCAACAAAACGCCATCCCCCAAAACGTTCACCGGCGACTGTTCGCCCTCATAACCCAGATCGATGTTTTTACTGCGCGCCTGGGCAATACGCGAAAAACAGCTATGGTGCACGACCTCCTGCAGATCGACCGCGACAAACGCCTGCTCGCCCTGCTCCCGGCGTTTCACCGTCGCCAGTTGTAACAAACGTTCGGTGAGTAAAATCGTATCATCCAGCGTCGCGCGCATGGCCTGCAAACTCTCGCGCCACAGCTGCGGATCCTCGCTGGCCAGCGCCACCGAGGCCTGGGTTTTCAGAACCGCCAGCGGCGTTTTTAACTGATGGGAGGCATCGGCACTAAAGCGCTCTTGCCGGGAGATCATCACCCGCAGGCGGTCAATATAGCGGTTAAAAGCCACGATCAGCAGCCGCGTTTCCGACCACGGCAGCAATTCCGGTAGCGGCTTCAGCAGGCCGGGTTCGCGGCGCACCATCAGCGCCGAGAGCTGACGCATTGGACGCAGAACGCGGCGCAGTAGCCACCCCGCCAGTACCAACGTCAATAGCACTAATAAGCCCTGTGACACCCAGGATGAGAACAGCAGTTGTCCGGCCAGCCAGCGCCGCGACTGCAGCGTTTCGGCAATATAAATCTCCGCCATACCAACGATGCCGCCTTCGTTGACCGGCTGCAGCAGGCGCGCCACGCGGATGGCCTGGCCGCGGTATTCGGTATGATAAAACCATGCCAGCGCCGGGTAGAGCTGGGTTCGTGAAGTGGCCGGCGGCATCGCCGGCAGATCGTCAAAACCGGAGATCACTTTCCCCTGCGGGTCGACCACCTTGTAATACAGCCGGTCGTTCATGTTGAGTTCAAAGCTGTCCAGCACCACCCAGGGCACATTGACCTCCAGATGGCCGCCACGCACCACCAGCCGCTCCGCTACGGTGCGCGCCGAGGAGAGCAGCGTACGATCGTAGGCCTGCGTCGCCGCCTGCAGCGCGCTCACGTAGCTATTGAATGCCGATAGCCCCCACAACAGCGCCAGCGGCAGGCCGAGAAACAGCAGCAGTTGGGCATACAGCGACTGCGGTTTACCCCATTTCATGCGGCTCACACTCCAGCAGATAACCCAGCCCGCGTAGCGTAGTGATACGCACGTTACTCTGCTGGAGTTTCTTGCGCAGGCGGTGAATATAAAGTTCGATGCTTTCCGGACTGACGTCGTCGCTGAGGCTAAACACCTGTTCAAATAGCTGCTGGCGGGAAACCGGACGGGTACGGCGAAACATCAGCACTTTCAACAGCGCCAGCTCGCGCGGCGTCAGGGACAACATCTCACCACGCAGCAGAAAATAGCCTTCATCGCGATATTCCAGCTCGCCAAGCTGCTGTACCTCATGCACCTGCCCTTCGCTGCGTCGCAGCAGCGCCCGCAGCCGGGCGTCGAGCTCCTCCAGCTCAAAAGGTTTGGGTAGGTAATCGTCGGCGCCGACGTTCAGCCCTTTCACCCGATCCGCTACCGCGCTACGCGCGGTCAACAGCAGCACCGGCAGCGTTTGTCCACGCTTACGCAACCGCTGTACCACCTCGAGACCATCTAAGCCCGGCATACCGATATCCAGCACCGCCAGCGCATATTTTTCGCTTTGCAGCAGGTGATCCGCCGCCCGGCCATCAAAAACGCAATCCACGGCAAAACCGCCCTGCACCAGCGCTTTTTCCAGCCAGTGAGCCAGCTCACGGTTATCCTCGGCTAATAAGAGACGCATATCACATCCTGTAAAGTTGCTGCCGCATTGAAAGGGAAATGAAAGGTAACTGTTTTAACAATCACGCAACCGAATCGCCACATGTCGGTTCACATAATCAGAAAAACATTCCCTGTACCTACTGAGGAAGCCTATGAAAACGCCATTTTTCCGCCATCTTAGCGCCATCGCGCTGTGCCTCTGTACAACCACCGCTTTCGCGGCGCAAGCCCCGTCCCGCACCGAATGTATCGCCCCCGCCAAACCCGGCGGCGGCTTCGACCTTACCTGTAAGCTAATTCAGGTGAGCCTGATGGAAACCGGCGCGATCGAAAAACCGATGCGCGTTACCTATATGCCCGGCGGCGTCGGCGCGGTGGCCTATAACGCCATCGTCGCCCAGCGCCCGGCGGAAGCCGGAACCGTGGTCGCCTTTTCCGGCGGCTCGCTGCTGAATTTGTCGCAGGGGAAATTCGGCCGCTACGGCGTTGATGACGTGCGCTGGCTGGCCAGCGTCGGTACCGACTACGGCATGATTGCCGTGCGCGCCGATTCGCCATGGAAAGACCTGAAGTCATTCATGAGCGCAATGGAGAAAAATCCCGCCACTATCGTCATTGGCGCCGGGGCCTCCATCGGCAGCCAGGACTGGATGAAAGCGGCGCTGCTGGCGCAAAAAGCCAACGTTGACCCGCACAAGATGCGCTACGTCGCCTTTGAGGGCGGCGGCGAGCCGGTAACCGCCCTGCTCGGCAACCATGTGCAGGCGGTCTCCGGCGATCTGAGTGAAATGGTGCCGTACCTGCAGGGAAATAAGATCCGCGTCCTGGCGGTCTTCTCCAACGAACGTCTGCCGGGCGCGCTGGCTGATGTCCCTACCGCTAAAGAGCAGGGCTATGACCTGGTCTGGCCGATTATTCGCGGCTTCTTTATGGGCCCGAAAGTAAGCGATGCCGACTACCAGTGGTGGGTTGATGAATTCACTAAACTGCAGCAAACCGATGAGTTCAAAAAGCAACGTGAACTGCGCGGCCTGTTTGAATTCAACATGAACGGCAAGGAACTCGATACCTATGTAAAACAGCAGGTCAGCGATTATCGCGAACAGGCGAAAGCCTTTGGCCTGGCTAAATAATCCGCGGAGGCGCTAATGAGCGATCGTATCTTTGCCGGAGTCTGGCTGTTGTTATGCATTGGCGGCCTGTTTATCGCCTGGCAGATCCACAGCGAATACTCGTATGAACCCGTCGGCCCGCGCCCTTTCCCGTTGGGCATTATCGGCCTGATGCTGCTGTGTTCAGCGCTGATGCTGCTGCGTCGCCCGGACGCCATCGAGTGGCCGGGACGACATGTCCTGCAACGACTGTTAACCATGGTCGTGGTGCTGGTGGTCTATGCCTGGGGATTTGAATGGCTGGGCTTTCCGCTGGCGACCGCGCTGCTGACGGCGGTGATCGGCCTGCTATTCGGCGCCACGCTACCGGCGGCAGGCATTGCCGGCGTGGTGATGGGCGTCTCGTTATGGTACGCCTTCGATACCTTACTTGATGTGACTCTGCCGCTTGGCGTCTGGTTAAATTAACGGAGAAGCTTATGGATACCTGGATCTATCTGTCGCAGGGTTTCGCCGTCGCCATGACGCCGGAAAATCTGCTTATCGCCCTCATCGGCTGCTTTGTCGGAACCATCGTCGGGCTGCTGCCCGGCCTCGGGCCGATTAACGGCGTCGCCATTCTGCTGCCGCTGGCCTTTGCCCTGCACCTGCCCGCGGAATCGGCGCTGATCCTGTTGGCGACGGTTTATATCGGTTGCGAATATGGCGGGCGTATTTCATCTATCCTGCTGAACGTACCCGGCGATGCCGCCGCCATCATGACGGCGCTTGATGGCTATCCCATGGCGCAGCAAGGGCGCGGCGGCGTCGCGCTGTCGATTTCCGCCGTCAGCTCTTTCTTCGGTTCGCTTATCGCGATCGGCGGCATTATTTTGTTCGCGCCGCTTCTCGCCCAGTGGTCGCTGGCGTTCGGCCCGGCGGAATATTTCGCGCTGATGGTGTTTGCCATCGCCTGCCTCGGCAGCATGATGGCGCAAAACCCGCTGAAGTCGTTCCTCGCGGCGTTAATCGGTTTGGGCCTGGCGACGGTGGGCGTGGATGCCAACACCGGGGTTTACCGCTTTACCTTCGACAGCGTCCATCTCTCCGATGGCGTTCAGTTTATAGTGGTGGTTATCGGGCTGTTCTCCGTTTCGGAGATCCTGTTGATGCTGGAGAGCACCAGCGGCGGGCAAACACTGGTGCGTAAAACCGGGCGCATGCTATTTAACACCAAAGAGGCCGCGCAGTGCGTCGGCGCGACCCTGCGTTCTTCCGTGGTGGGTTTCTTCGTCGGTATTCTGCCCGGCGCCGGGGCGACCATCGCCAGCGCCATCACCTATATGACGGAGAAAAAAATCAGTGGTAATAGCGATAACTTCGGCAAGGGGGATATTCGCGGCGTAGCGGCGCCGGAAGCCGCGAATAACGCCTCCGCCTGCGGTTCGTTTATTCCAATGCTGACGCTCGGCGTGCCTGGTTCCGGCACCACCGCGGTCATGATGGGCGCGCTGACGCTATATAACATTACGCCCGGCCCGGCGATGTTCACCGAACAGCCGGATATCGTCTGGGGGCTCATCGCCGCGCTGCTTATCGCCAACGTGATGCTGCTTATTATGAACATTCCGCTGATTGGCCTGTTCACCCGCATGCTGACGATCCCGCTATGGTTCCTGGTACCGGCCATCGCCGCCGTTTCCGCCGTCGGCGTCTATGCGGTGCACAGCACCACCTTTGACCTGTTGCTGATGGTTGGCCTCGGCGTGCTCGGCTACATCATGCGTAAAATGCACTTTCCGATGTCGCCGCTGATCCTCGGTTTTGTATTGGGCGAGATGCTGGAGCAGAACCTGCGCCGCGCGCTGTCGATCAGCAACGGTAATCTGGCTATCCTCTGGGAAAGCGGCGTAACCAAAACATTGCTGATGCTGGCTGTCGCCGTGCTGGTGGTACCGCCGCTGCTGCGTCTGAGACGTAAACAGCGCCAGCGCCGCGCCGAGGCTAATATCGGCTAAACCGGCAAATTGACCCATTCGCGCAGCGCCCGGCGCGAAATCTTAATCCCGCCGTTCTTTAACGTTTCCGGCAGCCGTAGCCACTGTACCGGCTGCTGGAAACGGGCTAACCGTTCAGCGCTCCATGCCGCCAACGTGGCCATTTCGCAGCCATCCTCGCATTCAACCACCGCCACCGGGCGTTGGCCGTATTCGATATCATCCTGCGGCACAATAAACACCTGCTGAACCTGCGGATGGGCGAGTATCACGCGCTCAACCTCCTCCGGCTGAATGCCTTCGCCGCCGCTAAAAAAGAGATTATCCAGTCGCCCAACAACCGACAGCCGACCGGCACGTAACTCCCCGCGATCGCGCGTCGCAAACCAGCCTTCATCATTGGTTAATGACAACAGTTGACCATCCCGCCAGTAGCCCGCGGCCATGCTCGCCGCCCGCAGCCAGATCTCGCCGGCGACAATTTTTACCTCCCGTCCCGGCAGCGCTTCGCCCACATCCGCCGCTCCGTCGGCCTCTTTGGCGCAAACCGTGGAGGCGAATTCGGTGAGGCCGTAGCCGCAGAAGCTGCGTATCCCCTGCGCTCGCGCCCTTTCGGTCAGCTCGACGGGGATCGCCGCGCCGCCAAGCAGCACCGCCTTGAGTGAAACATCGGCATCGCCATTTAGCAGGCGCCATAGCTGAGTCGGTACCAGTGAAGCATGGGTACAGCCCAGCAGCGCCTGCTCCAGTGGTTGTCTATCGCGCACCGTCAGCCGCGCGCCAGCCAGCAGCCAGCGCCAGATGATCCCCTGCCCGGAGACATGGAACAACGGCAGCGACAGCAGCCAGTCGTCTTCCGCGGCAAACGGCATCAGCGCCAGCACACCCGCGGCACTGGCCAGATGGGCGCTGGCGCTATGTACCGCCGCCTTCGGCAGGCCGGTTGAGCCGGAGGTTAACGTCATCGACACCAGCCGTTCGCCATACCAGCAAACGGCACAGGCGCCTTCTGCCGCCTGCAGAGTTAACGCCGGTAAATTCCCCGGCAGCGTATCACCGTTAAGCACCAGTTGATGCTGTACGGTTAACGCAGGCAACAGTTCCTGCAGCAATGCCGTAGGCAACTGCGGATTAAGCGGCAGCACCCGTGCCCCGCACTGCAGCAGCGCCAGCCAGGCGAGTAGCGTCTCCGGCTGGTTGTAGGCCCTAAGCGCCACGCCCTGACCTTCCAATACGCCCTGCGCGGCAAAACCAGATGCCAGCGCGTCAATCCGCGCGCATAGCTCACGCCAGGTCAACGCCTGGTCATTCAGGCGTAGCGCCTGCGACTCGCCGCGTAACTGACGCCAGTGACGCCACGGCCAATCGGAAAACATCACAGCAGTTGCTCCAGCTCATCAGCATTGAAAATTGGCAGCGTACTCTCCGGCCACGCCCGCACCAGTTGCGCGCCCATCAGCGCCAGCGTGTCGAGTCCGGGGATAGTCTGCGGAGTCAGCCAGGCGGCGATCCTCGCCAGCTGCGTTAACCCCAGGCTGGACTCGACCGACGAGCTAATCACCGCGCTCAGCCCCAGCGCATGCGCCGCGGCGACCTGTTGCTGAACCTTTTGTAAGCTGCCGGTCAGCGTCGGTTTGATCACCACCGCGCGCACGCCGGGCTCGGCGACAAAACGGAAATCCGCCTCGCGCAGGCTTTCATCCCAGGCGATAGCAATACCGGTCTGCTGGCTGAATTCACGCGAATCGTCGCGGCTTTTGCACGGTTCTTCGAGAAAGGCAATGCGTTGGCGATAGGCCGGATTAACATATTTGGCGAACTGCTGCGCTTTGATCGGCGTCCACGCCCGGTTGGCATCCAGCCGCAGCTGCAGGTCGGGGATCGCTTCCAGCAGCAGATTCACCACCATGCCGTCGCGTACCGCCTCCCACAGCCCTACTTTCACCTTAGCGACTTTCTCGCCGGGCATCGCCGCCAGTTTGGCGAACAGTTCATCCGGGTCGCCGGAACAGAGCGGCGCCGCGCGATAATCCGCCGCCTGTGGTAGCTCGCCGCCAAGCTCCGCCTGCGCGCAGCTAATACCAAAAGCGACGGAGGGCTGCATAGGAAGCGGCGGCTCGGCGCCGTCGCGCCAGGCCCGCGCCCACGCCAGCAGCGCCATTTGCGCCTCTTCCAGCGTTTCGTCACTGAATCCCGGCAGGGGAGAAATTTCCCCCCAACCTTCGCGTTCACCCTCCTGCAGACGGATGAACAGCCCGTCGCGGGTTTTTAACCGCCGTTCGCGCAGAACCACGCCCGCGTCCATCGGTATCTGCCAGCGGTAAACCTGCGAAACGCGCATTATGGATTCCGTTTAAATTTGCTGAAGTCCGGCTGACGTTTCTGGTTAAAAGCGTTACGTCCTTCCTGCCCTTCTTCCGTCATGTAGAACAGCATGGTGGCGTTACCCGCCAGCTCCTGCAGCCCGGCCTGGCCATCGCAGTCGGCGTTCAACGCCGCTTTCAGGCAGCGCAGCGCCATCGGGCTGTTTTGCAGCATTTCACGACACCAGCGCACGGTCTCTTTTTCCAGATCCGCCAACGGGACCACGGTATTCACCAGCCCCATATCCAGCGCCTGCTGGGCGTCATACTGACGGCACAGGAACCAGATTTCGCGCGCTTTTTTCTGCCCGACGATACGCGCCATATAGGAAGCGCCCCAGCCGCCATCAAAGGAGCCGACTTTAGGCCCGGTCTGGCCGAAGATGGCATTGTCCGCCGCGATGGTCAGATCGCACATCATGTGCAGTACGTGGCCGCCGCCGATAGAGTAACCGGCGACCATCGCCACTACCGGTTTCGGGCAGGTGCGGATCTGGCGCTGGAAGTCGAGCACGTTGAGATGGTGAACGCCAGAGTCGTCCTGATAGCCGCCGTAGTCGCCGCGGACTTTCTGGTCGCCGCCGGCGCAGAAAGCTTTATCGCCTTCACCGGTCAGCACGATGACGCCGATATTGTCGTCATAGCGGGCATCCGCCAGCGCCTGAATCATCTCTTTGACGGTCAGCGGACGAAAGGCGTTGCGCACCTGCGGACGATTGATAGTGATTTTAGCAATCCCGTCAGTCGATTTTTGATAACGAATATCGGTATAGCCTTCTGAGCAATCGTGCCATTCAACGGGGGCGTAGAGCATTGCTTCATCAAGAGAGATCATAGAATGTCCTTCAGTTAACTTGCCAGAATCTGCGCCAGACAGGCAATCACCGCCGCGGGGTTGTCCCGGTGCGCGTTGTGTCCGGCATGGTGAATGATATGGGTATCGGCGGCGAGCGCTTGCGCGATGGCGCGAAACTTCGCGTCGCGTTCGCCGCACAGGTAGTGAAAAGGAAAATCGCGAGCCTGCAGAGACGGGCGCAAATCGCCCTGCCGGGCAAGGGAGGTAGCCTCCAGCATCGCCGCCAGCGTAGCGCCGTTATTGCGGCGACGTAGGGCGACCAATGACGCGCGCTGCGCCGCATCCAGCGAAGCGAAGACCGGCTGCTGATACCAGTCGGCGAAGACCTGCGCTAACGGCTCGCGGCGAAAACGTTCCGCCCAGGCGCTATCGTTGATGAGCCGCGCCTGCCGCGACGCTTCGTCCTCCAGGCCCGGATGTCCGCCCTCAACGATCAGGCCGCGCAGGCCCGCGCGCGGCTGGCAGGCGAAGTTCATCGCCACCCGGCCGCCCAGGGAGTAGCCAATCAGCCAGTAATCCAGGATGTTGTAACTATTTAGCGTAGCCTGCAGTAATTCGCTAACCCCGGTAAAGCCATCGACCGCGATATCCGCCGAGCCACCGTGCCCCGGCAGATCGAGATACAGCCGCGGCCAGGCCGGAAACGATTCGCCAACCGTACGCCACTCGTCGCGGTCTCCGGAAAAGCCGTGCAGGAATACCAGCCAGGGATAACCCGGCTGGCCGCTTTCAACCGCCGCGTTGAGCGTCACAGGCGACTTACCTGCGCCAGCAGTTGCTGGAGAGTCTGCGTACCGTCGGTCTCGTTAACCGCCAGCTCAATTACCGTCGCCCCGGAGCGGCGCCACGCGCCTGCCAGCGCCTCATCCAGCGACTGCCAGTCATCAGGGCGGTGATAAGTCAGACCAAACATCGCCGCCGCGTGGCTGAAATCCACGTCCTGCGGCATTAAATAGAATTGACGGCGCTCGTCCTGCGGCGTCGGCAGCATAGAGAAAATCTGCCCGCCGTTATTATTGACCACAATCAGCACCAGCGGCGCCGACGCCTGGCGCAGCAGGGCCAGCGAGTTGAGATCGTATAACGCCGAAAGATCGCCGACGATCGCAAGCGTAGGCCGGGCGCTCGCCCGCTGCACGCCGGCGGCGGTCGCCAACAGGCCATCAATGCCGCTGGCGCCGCGATTACTATAGACCGGATAACCCGCCGGCAGTTGCCCCAGCGCGTCTATCAGGCGTACCACTAAACTGTTGCCAACAAACAGCTGTCCCTGATCCGGCAAATAGCGCCGAATGCGCTGCGCCAGCTGCGCTTCGCCAAAAGGCTCGTTGCTGGCGACGGCGGCCTGCCACGCCTGCCCGGCAAGCTGCGGGATCACCGTCGCCCACGGCTGGCGTTTCTCCGCCGGATGCAATTCGAGCCAGCGCTCAACGCTTGAGAGCAGACGGCGACCGCGGTGCTGCGCCGGATCGAGGCGACCGCGCAGATTATCCACCAGCCAGTATTCATCCGGCTCGCAGGTCGCCTGCCACTGGAGCACGCGTTTGCCGGTCAGACTGCTACCGAGTTGCACGACGATTTGCGCCTGCGCCAGTTCGCTGACCGCTTTACCGTTGCCCAGCCACAGGTCGGCGCATGGCAACGGCTGCCCGGTCTGCGACAGGACATCGCCAATCAGCGGCCAGCCGAGGGTCTGCGCCCATTCAGCCACTTTTTTACCTTCAGCGGCGCTCATCCTGCCCGCGACCACTACGCCGCGTTTTTGCCGCCAGAAGAACCAGTCGCGCTGTTTCTCACTCTCCATCTGCAGCGCCTGACGCAGCCAGGGCTTATCGCTCTGCCACCAGTTGCCGAGCTGCTGTTGCCACTCCAGCCCGCTATCGTCCATATCGCCATATAGCGGCTCAGCGAACGGGCAGTTGATATGCACCCCGCCGGCATGCAGCTCGCCCAGCGCCTGATCGATGGTCGAGACCAACCAGCGCGCGGAAATATCCTGCGAAGGACGCGGTAAAGAAACGGTCTGCGCAGGATGAGAAGCAAACATTCCCGGTTGGCGGATGGCCTGATTGGCGCCGCAGTCGATAAGCTCCGGCGGGCGGTCGGCGGTCAGCAGGATCAGCTTTTCACCCGTCAGGCCCGCTTCAATCAGCGCCGGATAGAGATTCGCGGTCGCTGTTCCGGAGGTGACAATCACCGCCACCGGCTGGCGGCTGGCCTTCGCCAGTCCCAGCGCCAGGTGGCCAAGACCACGTTCGTCAAAATGAGTATGATGAATAAAAGCGCGGTTTTCCGCCGCCGCCAGGGTTAAGGGCGTCGAGCGCGAGCCTGGGGCAATGCAAATGTGCTGCACGCCGTGGCGGGTTAAAGCTTCAAGGATCACCGCCGCCCAGCGTCGGTTAAATGCGCTTACTGACATGAAATTGTCCGGTATCAAATATTGATGCTAAGTATAGATAAGGCAGAGTTGCGCCGTTTTGATATACGTCGTCTCTCTACGTTTCTGAAAGTAATAACGTTCGTAATCCCGCCGCTTTATTTTCTATTTCTTGCCACTCCTGCTGCGGGTCAGATCCGCTGACGATACCGGCCCCGGCATACAGCCTCAGGGTGTCGTTTTCGACTTTTGCCGAACGCAGCGCCACGCAAAACTCGCTTTGCGCCAGTGAAAGATAACCTGCGGAGCCGGCATACCATTCGCGGGTGAAAGGCTCATGGCGGCGGATGAACGCCAGCGCCGCCTGGCGCGGCAGCCCCGCCACCGCCGCGGTAGGCTGCAGCTGCAGCAGACAGCGGCTGTCGTCGGGCTCAGCCAGTTCGCACCAGATACAGCGCCGGAGATGCTGCACCTTACGCAGGCGTACGACCTGCGGCGGCAGAACGTCAAGCGTCGGCGACTCGCCCTGCAAACGCTGGCAGATATCCTCCACCACCAGCATATTTTCCCGCTGGTTTTTATCGTCTTTCATTAGCCAATCGGCCAACTGCTGCGCCCGGGCGTCATCGTGATGATTTGCGACGGTGCCCGCCAGCGCTTCGGTGCGCAGCAGCGCGCCGCGTCGCCGCCACAGCCGTTCCGGCGTGGAGCCGAGAAACGCCTGCTGTGGGCTAAAGGCCATCAGGAAGTGAAAACAGTTAAGATTGCTGCGTCGACTGGCCGCCATAATGGCAAACGCCTGCAGCGGCGCGCTAAAGCGTAAATCCGTGACCCGTGCCAGCACAACCTTATCCATTTCGCCGGCGCCGATTGCCTGCGTCGCCTGCGTAATCAGCTCGCGCCACTGCGGGTATTCCGGCGCATGCTGCTCGCTTTGCAGCGGCGGCATCAATGCCGCCGTCGCCTGCTCGCTATTTAATGATTGAAGAAACGCCCTCGCGGCGGCCGCGTCGTCTTGCAGCGAGGTCACACTGTGTACCACCAGCCGTAAAGTCGCTTTGCCGCCCAGGCGGCGCCACTCCAGTCGCGGCAGAAACAGATGACCCTGCTGCGGATCGAACGCATTCAGCCCGCTGATGCGCAGATCTTCCCGCCCCTGCGCGCATAAAAAATCATGCGCCGCGGACAAAGAGGCAAAGGTGGTTACCGCCCCCAGCGCCGCCAGCTCTTCATCACCGTTACGCTGCTGCCAGTAGAATTGCGGCCAGCACGGCTGATGCGCGCACCACAGTAACGGGTCGAAGGCGTCGTTTAACGGGAATGGGATATCAAAAATTCGCGTGCCGGGTGACGGAGGGAAATCTTCAGCCAGGCAGCCCAGCAGGCTTTCCAGCGCGGTGGAAACAGACAGCACGCGAACCTCCACGAAATTAAAAACCCCACATTATAAAGGGTAGCTGCGATAAATAGCAGTACCCATCATGAGGGAGCGAACCTTAACAGGCCCGGCGAACGCCAGCCACTGGATTCGCTACAGGAGGAAAAGTATAGATAATTGATAGCGATACGCTATTACTATTTAGCTTCTTAATGAGTTGTGATGTCGCGCGCCATACCGATATGGGCAATACCGTCCTCATCGTATACCTCCGTCACCGGCACAAAACCAAAGCTGGCATAAAATTTCTGCAGATGCGCCTGCGCCCCCAGATAAATCGCCTTCTGCGGCCAGTTCTGCCGGCAGCTGGCCAGCCCCTGCTCCATCAGCTGGTAGCCCAGCTTCTCGCCGCGCACGGACGGGCTAACGATAACCCGGCCAATCACCACCGGTTCGAACTCCTCTTCGCTTTTGAGGATCCGCGCATAGGCCACCAGCTCTCCGTCGCGCCAGCCGAGCAGATGACGGTTCTCACCGACTAAATCATCGCCGTCGATATCCTGATAGACGCAGCGTTGTTCGACGACAAACACCGCGCTGCGCAGCTTCAGCAAGGCGTACAGTTGAGCAACGGTGAGCTCGCTGTGATGTAAATCCTGCCAGGTCATCATTTGTGACTCCTTATTGATATACTGATGCTTTACCACTCGCCTGAGGACACTGGACGATGGAATTAACATTTTTGGGGACATCCGCCGGCGTGCCGACCCGTACGCGTAATATGACGTCGATAATACTGAATTTGCAACAACCCACCAGCGCTGAAATGTGGTTGTTTGACTGCGGCGAAGGCACCCAGCATCAGTTTCTCCATACCCCTTACCACCCAGGCAAACTGAATAAAATTTTCATCACTCACCTGCACGGCGATCATCTGTTCGGCCTGCCCGGCCTGTTGTGCAGCCGCTCGATGCAGGGAAATTCGCTGCCGCTGACGGTTTACGGGCCAAAAGGGATTAAAGAATTTATCGAAACCGCGCTGCGCCTGAGCGGCTCGTGGACCGATTATCCGCTCACTATCATCGAAGTCGGCCCCGGCCTGGTCTTCGACGAAGATGGCTATCGGGTCAGCGCGTACCCGCTCAGTCATCCGGTGGAGTGCTACGGCTACCGCATCGAACAGCATGACAAGCCCGGAACGCTCGATGCCGCCCAACTGATTGCCGATGGCGTGCGTCCGGGGCCGCTGTTCCATCAGCTCAAGCTCGGCCAGCGTGTTGAACTGGAAGATGGCCGGGTCATCGACGGTAGCCGCTATCTGGGACCATCGACGCCGGGTAAAACGCTGGCCATTTTTGGCGATACCGCCCCCTGCCCGCAGGCGCTGGAGATGGCGCGCGGCGCGGATGTGATAGTCCACGAAACCACGCTTGAGCAGGCGATGGCGGAGAAAGCCAATAGCCGTGGCCACTCTTCCAGTCAGCAAACCGCGGCGCTTGCCAAAGAAGCGGGAGTCGGCACGCTAATCGCCACCCACTTTAGCTCGCGCTACGATGCAGAAGGCTGCCTGCGTATGCTGGCGGAATGCCGGGAGATTTTCGCCAATACGCTACTGGCGGAGGATTTTATGGTCTATCGGCTGGCGTAAACCGCAGGCATAAAAAAACCGCCGACAAGTCGGCGGTTTTTTATTTATAGCGCAGATTACATCAGCGGCGTCGCCAGCTGCACGATGCTAATCAGCGGCTGCGGCCACACGCCGAGCACCAGCACCAGCAGCGCGGAGATCAGCACTACGATACCGCCGGCGCTGTACTGCCAGTTTGACGGCGCATCGCGGTTCAACTGCTCCGGGGCGCTGAGGTACAGGCTGACGGCAACGCGCAGATAGTAGTAGAGACCAATCGCCGAGCCGATCACTACCGCGGCAACCAGCCACCACAGGTGCGCATGCACACCGACGGCCAGCACGTAGAACTTACCGATAAAGCCGAGGGTCATCGGGATACCGGCCAGCGACAGCATCATCACCGTCATTACCGCCGACAGGATCGGACGGTGCCAGAACAGACCGCGGTAGGAGAACAGCGAGTCAGCATCCGGACCGCGGTACGGGCTGGACATCAGGCTGACCACGCCGAACGCGCCGAGGCTGCTGAACAGATAACCGGCCAGATAGACGCCAACGGCTTCCATCGACATTTCGCCGCTCTGCAGGGCGATTAACGCCACCAGCAGATAGCCGAGGTGTGAGATGGAAGAGTAACCGAGCAGACGCTTAATGTTGGTCTGGCTCAGCGCCATCAGGTTACCGAAGATGATAGAGGCGAAGGCGATCAGGCCCAGCACCACACGTACCGCTTCGCTGTCGCCCACCGGCATGTACAGGAACAGACGCATCACCACGCCGAAGATGGCAATCTTGCTGGCGGTCGCCAGGAAGGTGGATACCGGCGCAGGCGCGCCCTGGTATACATCCGGCGTCCACAGGTGGAACGGCACCAGCGACAATTTAAAGCCAAGACCGACGATCATCAGACCGAGGCCCGCCAGCAGAAGCGGCTCGTGCAGCGCGTTGTCAGCCAGGCTCTTGCCCAGCGCGAGGAAGGACAGGTTACCGGAATTCGCATACACCAGCGCCATACCGAACAGCAGGAAAGACGAGGCTGCCGCGGAGAGGATGGTGTATTTGATGCTCGCTTCCAGCGAACGTTTCTGGCGGAAGGCGTAACCGACCAGGCCGAACAACGGCAGCGAAATCAATTCGATACCGAGGAACAGCGAGGCCAGGTGATTGGCGCCGGCCAGCAGAATGCCACCCAGCGCGGCGATCAGCACCAGCAGGTAGAACTCTTCTTTATTGTCCTTGTAACCCTCAAGCCATGGGTAGGCGAAAGTACAGGTCGCGAGGCTCGCCAACAGCACCAGCCCGGTATAGAGCATCGAGTAACCGTCAACGCGGATCAGCGGGGTGACGTCCATCGCCCCGTTCTGACCAACAAACCAGAGCGAGACCAGCGCGGCGTTTAGTCCGAGAACCGACAACGTGGCATTGAGAAAATGATTGCGTCGCCACGCAATGGAGAGCATCACAACCACCACCGTCAAGCCGACGATCAGCAGCGGTAGCAGTGCGATCAGTTGTTGTGGAGTTATTGTCATGGCGAATTACGGCCTTGTAGTAGAAACAGAATTAACAAACCACTGCTGAATGTTGCTCATCGCAGCATGCGAGGTGTCGAGAATCGGCTGCGGGAAGAAGCCCAACAGCACCAGCAGCACCACCAGCAGCAGGATGATAGACAGTTCACGCAGGGACATCCCCGGCAGCTCTTTCGTCGCGATTTCGCTTTTCGCCTTACCGAAGTAGGCGCGATGCAGCATCGACAGCGAGTAAACGGAAGCGAATACCAGACCAAAGGTCGAGATAACGGTAATCACCGGCACCACCTTATAGCTGCCGAACAGAATCATAAATTCGCCGACAAAGTTACCGGTGCCCGGCATCCCCAGGGTGGCGACAGCGAAGAACATCGACATCGCCGGCAGCCATTTAATTTTGCTCCACAAGCCGCCCATCTGGCGCATATCGCGGGTGTGCAGACGTTCGTACAGCTGGCCGCACAGAATGAACAGACCCGCCGCGGACAGACCGTGGGCAATCATCTGAATCACCGCCCCTTGATAAGCCAGCTGGCTACCGGTGTAGATAGCAATCAGCACGAAGCCCATATGGGAAACGGAGGTGTAAGCAATCAAACGTTTGATATCGGTCTGGGCGAAGGCCATCCACGCGCCGTAGAAGATACCGATCACGCCCAGCCACATGGCGATTGGCGCAAACTCGGCGGAGGCGTTCGGGAACAGCGGCAGCACAAAGCGCAGCAGACCGTAGGCCGCGGTTTTCAGCAAGATGCCCGCGAGGTCGACGGAACCGGCAGTCGGCGCCTGAGAGTGGGCGTCCGGTAGCCAGCCGTGCAGCGGTACCACCGGCATTTTCACCGCGAAGGCGATGAAGAAACCGAGCATCAGCATGTATTCCACGCCGTGAGACATCGGAGTTTTCAGCAGCTCTTCATAGTTGAAGGTCCACACGCCGGTGGCGTTGAAGTGGACGAATGCCAGCGCCAGAATGGCGATCAGCATCACCAGACCGCTCGCCTGGGTATAGATGAAGAACTTGGTGGCCGCCGTGATACGCGTTTTACCGTCAGAGGCTTTGTGCCCCCACAGCGCGATCAGGAAGTACATCGGCACCAACATCATTTCCCAGAAGAAGAAGAACAGGAACATGTCGATGGCGAGGAATACCCCGATGACGCCGCCCAGGATCCACATCAGGTTGAGGTGGAAGAAGCCCTGGTACTTTTCGATTTCGCGCCAGGAACAGAGCACCGCCAACACGCCGAGCAGGCCGGTCAGCACCACCATCAGCAGCGACAGACCGTCAATCGCCAGATGGATGCTAATGCCGAAACGTGGGATCCACGGCAGCACGAATTCCGACTGCCACTGCGGAATCCCCGCGGATTGCGTCAGAGAATAGCCGCCCTGCATCCACAGCTGCAGGCCAAGCACCAGCGTCAGTCCCATGGTAATCAGCGCGATCCAGCGCGGCAGTTTCACGCCAAAGCGTTCAGTCTGCCAGCACAGGAAGCCGCCAATAAAGGGGATTAATATTAGCCAGGGTAATAACATGGCGATTTTTATTCCTTGTTAAAGTCCCGTTCAGGACCGATTTTCAACGAATTCGACTACATTCACGTTTGAGGGCGGTTTGTTGTGTCGGGTGGCGCTTTGCTTACCCGACCTACGGTTTCGTAGGCCCGGTAAGCAAAGCGCCACCGGGCAAAACCGCGCACTCAAATCAACGCAGTACCATCAGCAGAGCCAGCACCACCACCGCGCCAATGCTCATTGAAGCCACATACCAGCGCAGATAGCCGTTCTCGCTCACCAGCAGACCTTTGCCTGCGAAGCGGGACAGAATCGCCGGGATATTCATCAACGAGTTCAGCGGATCGCTCTTCAGCAGCCAGGCAATGCCGAGGAATGGTTTGACGAACACTTTGTCGTATAACCAGTCGAAGCCCCAGGCATGGAACCACCAGGTGCCGAAGAAGCGGCCAGGGGCGCTGTTGGCGATGGAAGTCACCAGCGTACGTTTGCCCAGCCACAGCCATGCGGCGATCAGGATGCCGGCGATAGCGATAATCCCGGAGGTCATTTCCAGCGTCATCACGCTACCGTGGGCGAGCTCGGTGGTCTGCGGCAGTACGCCTTCCAGCGGCGGCACAATCAGCGCGCCAACGAAGGTGGACAGAATCAGCAGCACAATCAGCGGCAGATGATGGGTAATCCCCTTCCCTGCATGCGCGTGAATTTGCTCTTTACCGTGGAACACGATGAAAATCATACGGAAGGTATACAGCGAGGTCATAAAGGCGCCGACCAGGCCCGCTACCATCAGATTGATATGACCGTTGGCCATCGCGCCAGCCAGAATCTCATCCTTACTGAAGAAGCCTGCGGTGATAAGCGGCAGAGCGGACAGCGCCGCGCCCCCCACCAGGAAGCAGACATAAACCAGCGGAATGGATTTGCGCAGGCCGCCCATCTTGAAGATGTTCTGTTCATGATGGCAGGCGAGGATCACCGAACCGGACGACAGGAACAGCAGCGCTTTAAAGAACGCGTGCGTCATCAGGTGGAAGATCGCCGCGTCCCATGCCTGCACGCCCAGCGCGAGGAACATGTAGCCAATCTGGCTCATGGTCGAGTAAGCCAGCACACGTTTGATGTCGGTCTGCACCAGCGCGGCGAAGCCCGCCAGCACCAGCGTGATTGCGCCAACGATACCGACCAGATGCAGCACTTCCGGCGTCATCAGGAACAGGCCGTGGGTACGGGCAATCAGGTACACGCCCGCGGTCACCATGGTAGCCGCGTGGATCAGCGCAGAGACCGGCGTCGGGCCCGCCATCGCATCGGCAAGCCACGTTTGCAGCGGCAGCTGAGCGGATTTACCGACCGCGCCGCCGAGCAGCATCAGCGTCGCCCACTGCAGCGTGGTGCTGCCGTTAGCGAAGTGCTGCGGCGCCAGCTCAACCATTTCGCGGAAGTTCAGGGTGCCCAGTTCGTTATAAAGAATGAACAGCGCGAAGGCGAGGAACACGTCGCCGACGCGGGTGACCACGAACGCTTTCATCGCCGCGGCGTTGTTCTTCGGATCGGTGTAGTAGAAGCCGATCAGCAGGTAAGAACAGAGACCCACGCCTTCCCAACCCAGGTACATCAACAGCAGGTTATCGGCCAGCACCAGAACGACCATGCTGGCGATAAACAGGTTGGTGTAAGCGAAGAAGCGAGAGTAGCCCTCTTCGCCGCGCATGTACCAGGAGGCGAACATGTGGATCAGGAAGCCGACGCCGGTAACCACGGAGAGCATGGTCAGAGACAGGCCATCCAGCACCAGGTTGAAGCCGATATTGAAATCACCGACCGACATCCAGTTCCACAGCGGTACGCTGACCGCCTGTTTGCCGTTAGCGAAAAAGTCGACGCCGACGTACGCCGTCACCAGCGCCGCCAGGCCTACCGAGCCCATCCCAACGGTGGCGGAAAGATTTTCCGACCAGCGTCCGCGGGAGAAGGCCAGCAGCACAAAGCCAATCAATGGCAGAAGAATGGTTAAGGCAAGCATGTTCATCCACGCAACTCACTTACTGAATCGATGTTCAGGTTCTGGCGGCGACGATGGAGCTGCAGCAGCAGCGCCAGACCGATACTCGCTTCCGCAGCCGCGAGGCTGATGGCGAGGATATACATAATCTGACCATCAGTCTGGCCCCAGTAGCTTCCCGCGACCACGAATGCCAGCGCGGCGGCGTTAATCATGATTTCCAGGCTAATCAGCATAAATAGCAGATTGCGGCGGATCACAAGACCAGTCAGGCCGAGCACAAACAGGATGGCGGCGAGGATCAGTCCATGTGTTAAGGGGATCATGCGTGTTCCTCCGTTTTTCTTTTGTCGCTGTCATTCACGCGGTTGCTCAGCACCTCACCGGCGCGCTCTTCGCGGCCGATGTGGAAGGCGACAACCAGGCCCGCCAGCAGCAGCATGGAGGCCAGCTCCACCGCCAGGACGTACGGCCCAAACAGCGCAATACCCACTTCTTTGGCGTTGATCGCCGCACCGTCGATACCCTGGTCATTGATGCCCAGGATGGCGTAAACGATAACCACCAGCAGCACCGCGGAAAGGATGGCCGGGCCAATCCAGATCCCCGGCTGCAGCCATTTGCGTTCCTGTTCGATCTCGGTGCCGCCCAGGTTGAGCATCATCACCACGAACACGAACAGCACCATAATGGCCCCGGCGTAAACGATGATTTCCAGCGCACCGGCGAAGTAAGCGCCCAGCGAGAAAAACACCCCGGCAATCGCTAACAGCGAAATGATCAGGTACAACAACGCGTGCACCGGATTGGTGTGGGTGACGACCCGCAAGGTTGCGAGGATGGCTATCAGGCCACAGATATAAAAAGCGAATTCCATTGCCCCTCTCCTTACGGTAACAGGCTCTTGACGTCGATTGGCTTAGCTTCGTTTTCCGCTTCGCCCTTATCTTTGCCGTCGATTGCCATACCCGCCATCCGGTAGAAGTTATATTCCGGGTATTTGCCCGGACCGGAAATCAGCAGATCCTCTTTTTCGTACACCAGATCCTGACGTTTGTATTCGCCCAGTTCGAAGTCCGGGGTCAACTGAATCGCCGTGGTCGGGCATGCTTCTTCGCACAGGCCGCAGAAAATGCAGCGTGAGAAGTTGATGCGGAAGAACTCCGGGTACCAGCGGCCGTCTTTGGTCTCTGCTTTCTGCAGAGAGATACAGCCAACCGGGCAGGCTACCGCGCACAGGTTACAGGCAACGCAGCGCTCTTCACCGTCCGGATCGCGCGTCAGCACGATACGGCCACGATAGCGCGGCGGCAGATATACCGGCTCTTCCGGGTACATCTGAGTTTCACGTTTGGCGAAGGCGTGCATCCCGATCATGCAAATACTGCGGACCTGGGTGCCGAACCCTACCAATAATTCTTTTAAGGTCATGTTCAATTCACCCCTTATTGCGCCTGCCAGAGAATGACAGCCGCCGTTACCAACAAGTTGACCAGCGTTAACGGCAGGCATACCTTCCAGCCAAAGGACATTACCTGGTCATAACGCGGACGCGGTAATGATGCGCGGATCAAAATGAACATCATCATGAAGAACGCGGTTTTCAGCGCGAACCAGATGAAAGGCGGTAACCACGGGCCATTCCAGCCGCCGAAGAACAGCGTAACGATCAGTGCTGAAACGGTGACAATCCCGATGTATTCACCGACGAAGAACAGACCGAATTTCATACCGGAATATTCAATGTGGTAACCATCGGCCAGTTCCTGCTCCGCTTCCGGCTGGTCGAACGGGTGACGGTGACACACCGCCACGCCGGCGATGGCGAAAGTGACGAAGCCAAAGAACTGCGGGATGACGTTCCACAGATGCGCCTGGTTGTTGACGATATCGGTCATGTTGAATGACCCCGCCTGCGCCACCACGCCCATCAGGGAGAGACCGAGGAACACTTCGTAGCTCAGCGTTTGCGCGGAAGCACGCATCGCCCCCAGCAGCGAGTATTTGTTGTTGCTCGACCAACCGGCGAACAGGACCGCGTAAACCGCCAGGCCTGCCATCATCAGGAAGAACAGAATACCGATGTTCAGGTCGGCGACCACCCACGACGGGCTAACCGGCACGATAGCAAAAGCCAGCAGCAGCGAAGTAAAGGCGATAACCGGCGCCAGAGTAAAGATCACGCGATCGGAGAAGCGCGGGATCCAGTCCTCTTTGAAGAACATCTTGATCATGTCGGCGACCAGCTGCAGCGAACCGCCCCAGCCCACGCGGTTAGGTCCGTAGCGGTTCTGGAACAGGCCGAGCAGACGACGCTCGCCGAAGCTCATGAACGCGCCGCAGGTGACGACCACCAGCAGAATGACCACGGCCTTCAGGATGCTTAACAAAATGTCGATAAGATCCGGCGTTAACCAACTCATGCTTGCGCCTCCTGCAGTGAATCAATACGCGCCCCGGCCAGTACCGGCGCGATGCCCGGCATGCCCATCGGTAAGCCAACCTGTCCCGCGGCCAGCCCTTCAGAAATAACCAGCGGCAAACTCAGCGTCTGGCCTTCAACGCTGAAGGAAACCATCGCCCCGGCATTGACGCCAAGCTTTGCGGCATCCGCCGGGTTCAGCTTGATGTACGGCTCAGGCATCCGGCTCTGGAACACCGGAGAACGCTGCGACAGCTCATCGCTGCCAAACAGGTGGTAGTAAGGCGCGATACGCCATTTGCCCTCTTCCGCGTGGAAGCTGGCCGGAACCGCCGTGAAGTACTCCAGCCCGCTGGCGGAAGCTTCAATCAGACGCACGCCCGGATCGCCGTGGCGCAGTTTACCGCCCACTTCATCCTGGAATTTGTTCCATGCCTGTGGGGAGTTCCAGCCCGGCGCCCACGCAAACGGAATTTGCGAACGCGGCGCGGACGGCTGGTTGTTCCCTTCCATCGAGAAGGCGAACATGGTGTCTTTATCCTGCGGTTGGCGCGGTTCGTGCACGCTGATGTTGGCGCGCATCGCCGTGCGGCCGCTGTAGCGGTGCGGTTCACGCGCCAGCTTCTGACCGCGAATGCGGAAGGTCGCATCCGGCGCGGCATCTTTAATGCCCGCCAGCTGCGGCAGCGCCGCAATCGCCGCATCGATGACGTGGTCCAGCTGCGTCCAGTCAACCTGACGGTTGTTGACGGTGCTGTGCAGCGAATGCAGCCAGCGCCAGCTTTCCAGCATCACGGTTTTCGCGTCGTAGTAAGCCGGATCGTAAACCTGGAAGAAACGCTGGGCGCGGCCTTCGTTGTTCACCACGGTACCGTCGCTTTCCGCAAAGCTTGCCGCGGAGAGCACCAGGTGCGCTTTGTCCATAATCGCGGTGCGCTGATGATCAACCACCATCACCAGCGGCGCTTTCGCCAGCGCAGCGTCGACGCGCGCGGCGGAAGCATGACGGTGCAGGTCGTTTTCCAGCACGATAACCGCATCTGCGGCGCCGCTTTCCAGTTCGTCCAGCGCCTCTTCAAGCGAGCCGCCGCCGATCATGCCCAGGCCAACGCTGTTCACCGCACGGGCGACCATAGTCACGCCAACATCGGCGCCGCGGCCTTTCAACGCTTTCGCCACGTTGGCGGCAGCCTGAATGATTTCCATGCTGCCGGCGTTAGTGCCGGAGATAATCAGCGGTTTTTTCGCCCCGGCCAGCGCCTGAACGATCACATCAACTTTACCCTGCAGGTCATGGCTCAGGCCATCAACCGCCGGCGCGCTGTTGTCCAGCGCATGGGCGATAGCAAAGCCCAGACGCGCCTGATCTTCCACCGGCGCGCGATAGGTCCACGCCGCGATGTCATCGAGGCGCGTGTCGTCGATATTAGTGACGAATAACGGATGCTTGGCGCGCTGTCCGATGTTGAGAATCGCCGCAATCTGCCAGTCGGCCACTTTCTGCGCCGCCGCCATTTCGCGTGCTTTCCCTTTCACCGCCTGGCGTACCGCCAGGGCAACGCGCGCGCCGGTCTGGGTAATATCTTCGCCCAGCACCAGTACCGCATCGTAGGATTCGATATCGCGCAGCGTCGGGGTATGGATCCCACCTTCGCGCAGTACTTTGAGCATCATCTGCAGGCGCGCTTGTTCGCCTTTAGCGATGCCGGTATAGAAGTTTTCGCTACCGACCAGCTCACGCAGCGCGAAGTTACTTTCAATGCTGGCGCGCGGAGAACCGATACCAATGACTTTCTTCGACTGGCGCAGGATATCCGCCGCCCCCTGCATCGCCTGTTCGGCGTTGAGCGCGATCAGATCGTCGCCGCGGCGCTGAACCGGCTGACGCGGACGATCTTTGAGGTTTACGTAGCCATAGCCGAAACGACCGCGGTCGCAGAGGAAGTAGCGGTTCACGGTGCCGTTATAACGGTTTTCGATACGACGCAGCTCGCCATAGCGTTCGCCAGGGCTGATGTTACAGCCAATGGAACACTGCTGGCAGATGCTCGGCGCAAACTGCATGTCCCACTTACGGTTGTAACGCTCGGAGTGCGTTTTATCGGTGAAGACGCCGGTCGGGCAGACTTCAACCAGGTTACCGGAGAATTCGCTTTCCAGCGTGCCATCTTCCGGGCGGCCGAAGTAGACGTTGTCATGAGCGCCATAAACGCCCAGATCGGTGCCGTCGGCATAATCTTTATAGTAGCGAACGCAGCGGTAGCAGGCGATGCAGCGGTTCATTTCGTGAGAAATAAATGGCCCCAAATCCTGGTTGCGGTGGGTACGCTTGGTGAAACGATAGCGGCGGAAGCTATGGCCGGTCATGACCGTCATATCCTGCAGGTGGCAGTTGCCCCCCTCTTCGCAGACCGGGCAGTCGTGCGGGTGGTTGGTCATCAGCCACTCCACCACGCTTTCGCGGAACTGCTTCGCTTCGCCGTCGTCAATAGAAATAAAGGTGCCGTCAGATGCCGGAGTCATACAGGACATCACCAGGCGACCACGCGTGTCTTCCGCGTTCTGATATTGCTTCACCGCACACTGGCGGCAAGCACCGACGCTCCCTAGCGCCGGGTGCCAGCAAAAGTATGGAATATCAAGACCAAGAGAGAGACAAGCCTCTAGCAGGTTGTCCGCTCCGTTGACCTCGTATTCTTTGCCGTCTACATGAATCGTAGCCATTTGCGTGCTTCCAAAAATAAAAAACCTTTAGATTACCAGCGCGTCTTAAGCAGGTTCGGCTGAATACCGTTAATTGCATGGGTATTGCTGAACTGCTGCTTAATGCCAGCCTCGAATTCTTCGCGGAAATATTTGATAGCGCTCTGCAGCGGTTCAACCGCGCCCGGCGCGTGCGCGCAGAAGGTTTTACCCGGCCCGAGGAATCGACACAGTTGCTCAAGAGTTTCGATATCGCCAGGCTGGCCTTCGCCGCGCTCCAGGGCGCGCAGGATCTTCACGCTCCACGGTAGGCCGTCGCGGCAAGGCGTACACCAGCCGCAGGATTCGCGGGCAAAAAATTCTTCGAGGTTGCGCACCAGCGGAACCATGCCGATCTCGTGGTCGACGGCCATCGCCAGCGCGGTGCCCAGACGGCTACCTGCTTTACCAATGCTTTCAAACTCCATCGGCAAATCGAGGTGCGCTTCGGTCAGGAAGTCGGTACCGGCGCCGCCCGGCTGCCAGGCTTTAAACTTCAGGCCATCGCGCATGCCGCCGGCGTAATCTTCGAGGATCTCGCGCGCGGTAGTGCCGAACGGCAGCTCCCATACGCCCGGATTCTTCACGCGCCCGGAGAAGCCCATCAGCTTAGTGCCGGCATCTTTGCTGGTTGAAATATTCTGGTACCACTCCACGCCGTTGGCGAGGATGGCAGGGACGTTGCACAGGGTTTCAACGTTGTTGACGCAGGTCGGTTTACCCCATACGCCGGAGCTCGCCGGGAACGGCGGCTTGGAGCGCGGGTTAGCGCGACGGCCTTCCAGCGAGTTGATAAGCGCCGTCTCTTCACCGCAGATATAGCGCCCTGCCCCGGTGTGCACGAACAGCTCGAAGTCAAAACCGGTGCCGAGGATATTTTTCCCCAACAGGCCCGCTTCGGTAGCTTCGGCAATCGCACGACGCAGATGCTGCGCCGCTTCGATATATTCGCCGCGCAGGAAGATGTAACCACGGTAGGCCTTCAGCGCAAAAGCGGAGATCAGCATGCCTTCCACCAGCAGGTGCGGCAGCTGTTCCATCAGCAGACGGTCTTTATAGGTACCCGGTTCCATTTCATCGGCATTACACAGCAGGTAACGGATGTTCATGGACTCGTCTTTCGGCATCAGGCTCCACTTCAGACCGGTGGAAAAGCCCGCGCCGCCGCGCCCTTTCAGGCCGGCGTCTTTTACCGCATTGACGATTTCATCCGGCGCCATGCCGCTTAAGGCCTTGCGCGCCCCTTCATAACCGTTTTTGCTGCGATACTCGTCCAGCCACACCGGCTGCTTGTCATCGCGCAGACGCCAGGTTAATGGATGCGTTTCGGCAGTACGAATAATGGTTTTCATTTATACCGCTCCAGGAGGTCAGGAATCGCTTCCGGCGTCAGATAACTGTGCGTGTCGTCATCAATCATCATGGTCGGCCCCTTGTCGCAGTTGCCAAGGCAACAGGTCGGCAGCAGCGTGAAGCGGCCATCAAAGGTGGTTTGACCCGGTTTGATGTCCAGCTTTTTCTCGATAGCCGACTGGATCCCCTGGAAACCGGTGATATGGCACACCACGCTGTCGCAGTAGCGGATCACGTGACGGCCAACCGGCTGGCGGAAGATCTGGCTGTAGAATGTCGCCACGCCTTCGACGTCGCTTGCCGGGATCCCCAGCACATCGGCGATCGCGTAGATCGCGCCATCCGGCACCCAGCCGCGCTGTTTTTGAACAATTTTCAGCGCTTCGATGGACGCCGCACGCGGGTCTTCGTAGTGGTGCTTTTCGTGCTCAATAGCCTCACGCTCTGCCGCACTCAGCTCAAAAGCCTCGGTTTGTGGTTGTTGATTCTCGTGCATAATTAGCGGTCCACGTCTGACATAACAAAATCGATACTACCCAGATAGACGATAAGGTCGGATACCAGGCTGCCGCGGATCGCCGCCGGGATCTGCTGCAGGTGCGCATAGCTCGGGGTACGAATACGGGTACGGTAGCTCATGGTGCTGCCGTCGCTGGTCAGGTAGTAACTGTTAATCCCCTTCGTCGCTTCAACCATCTGGAAGGATTCGTTGGCCGGCATCACCGGGCCCCAGGAAACCTGCAGGAAGTGCGTAATCAGGGTCTCAATGTGCTGCAGCGTGCGCTCTTTCGGCGGCGGCGTAGTCAGCGGGTGATCCGCTTTGAACGGGCCTTCCGGCATATTATCGAGGCACTGCTGGAGAATGCGCAGGCTCTGGCGCAGCTCTTCCACTTTCAGCATCACGCGGGTGTAGCAGTCGGAAACGCCGCCGCCGGTCGGGATTTCAAAGTCGAAGTTTTCGTAGCCAGAATAAGGACGCCATTTACGCACGTCGAAGCCGATACCGGTCGCGCGCAGGCCTGCGCCGGTGGTGCCCCACTCCAGCGCTTCTTTCGCGGTGTAGGCGGCAACGCCTTTGGAACGGCCAATCAGAATGGTGTTGCGCAGCGCGGCTTTCTCATAGGAATCCAGGCGCTTCGGCATCCACTCAAGGAATTCACGCAGCAGGCGATCCCAGCCGCGCGGCAGGTCGTGGGCGACGCCGCCGATGCGGAACCACGCCGGGTGCATACGGAAACCGGTGATCGCTTCGACCAGATCGTAGATTTTCTGACGGTCGGTAAAGGCGAAGAAGACCGGGGTCATCGCGCCGACGTCCTGAATAAAGGTCGAGATATACAGCAGGTGGCTGTTGATGCGGAACAGTTCGGACAGCATCACGCGGATCACGTTCACGCGATCCGGCACGGTGATCCCGGCCAGTTTTTCCACCGCCAGCACGTACGGCATCTCATTGACGCAGCCGCCGAGGTATTCGATACGGTCGGTGTACGGGATGTAGCTGTGCCAGGACTGGCGTTCGCCCATCTTCTCCGCGCCGCGGTGGTGGTAGCCGATGTCCGGCACGCAGTCGACGATCTCTTCGCCATCCAACTGCAGAATAATACGGAATGCGCCGTGAGCGGACGGGTGGTTCGGGCCGAGGTTGAGGAACATAAAGTCCTCGTTTTCGGTGCCGCGCTTCATACCCCACTCTTCCGGCTTGAAGGTTAACGCTTCCATTTCCAGATCCTGCTTGGCTTTGGTCAGCTCAAACGGATCGAATTCGGTGGCGCGCGCCGGATAGTCTTTACGCAGCGGGTGGCCTTCCCAGGTCGGCGGCATCATGATGCGGCGCAGATTCGGGTGACCGTCGAAGGTCACGCCAAACATTTCCCAGGTTTCACGCTCATACCAGTTGGCGTTAGGGAACAGTTTGGTGAAGGTCGGCAGATGCAGATCGTTTTCAGACAACGCCACCTTGAGCATGATATCGCGGTTGCGGTCTACTGAGATCAGGTGGTAGAAAACGGAAAAATCCGCGGCTGGCAAGCCATCGCGGTGCGTACGTAAACGTTCGTCCATGCCGTGCAGGTCAAACAGCATCACGTAAGGTTTCGGCAATCTCTTCAGGAAATCACCCACCTCAAGCAGCTGTTCGCGCTTCACCCACACCACCGGAACGCCGGTACGGGTAGGCTGAACGGTAAAGGCATCCGGCCCAAAACGGTTGCGCAGTTCGCCGATCACCGGGTCATCAAGGTGATCGCGGGTTTGCCAGGCTGGTGCGGCGTCATGCGCGGTTAAATCAGTCATATTGTTCACCATTGCAAAAGGTCCGTGGTGACTGCCGGGCGAGGCTTCGCTGCTTTTGTAGATTGATTTGCGAAGTCTGGTTCCCGCCCGCAGGCGCAAGTTAAATCTCGTCCGGAGTCCGCAGATTGGTCACCGCAATTCGTTCGCCGCGTTTACGCTCGCGCTCGGATTGCATGTTGGCGCGATAGACGCCCTGATCGCCAACCACCCATGAGAGAGGACGGCGCTCTTTACCAATGGATTCCTGCAGCAGCATCAGCGCCTGCATATAAGCTTCCGGACGCGGCGGACAGCCCGGGATGTAAACATCCACCGGAATAAACTTGTCCACGCCCTGAACGACGGAGTAGATATCGTACATCCCGCCGGAGTTAGCGCATGCGCCCATAGAGATAACCCACTTCGGCTCCAGCATCTGATCGTACAGGCGCTGAATAACCGGGGCCATTTTGGTGAAGCAGGTACCGGCGACCACCATCAGGTCGGCCTGACGCGGAGAGGCACGCAGTACTTCCGCGCCAAAACGCGCAACGTCATGCACCGCAGTGAATGACGTCACCATTTCTACATAGCAGCAAGACAGGCCGAAGTTGTACGGCCAAATCGAGTTCTTACGGCCCCAGTTCACCATGTCATGCAGCGCGTGTTCGAGTTTCCCCATATACACGCTTTTATTGACTTCTTGCTCCAGGGGGTCAGTTACGATCTCCTGTTTTTGCAGGGGGTAACGGTCGTTCTCACCGTTAGGATCTATGCGGGTGAGCGTATAATCCATCTTATTGCCTCGCTTTTACTGCATATGACGGTTAGTGGGACTGTCTGTTTCCGGGTTAACCAGCGTGCGACGGGAACGCGCAGGCGTCCAGTCCAGTGCGCCGATGCGAACGAGGTAAACCAGACCAGCCAGTAGCACTAAAATGAAAATTGCGGCTTCCACAAAGCCAACCCAGCCGCTTTCGCGAATGGATGTTGACCATGCGTAGAGATACAGGGCTTCCACGTCGAAGATAACGAAGAACATGGCGACCAGATAAAACTTCGCAGAAAGACGTAAGCGGGCCGAACCAACGGAGTCGATCCCCGATTCAAACGGCGTGTTTTTGCTACGCGCGCGCGCGCGACCGCCGAGGTACCAGCCGCCGACGAGCATCAGGCAGCACAGACCGATAGCGATGATGAGAAATATAGCGAATGCCCAATGATGAGCGATGACTTCAGTGGATGTTGACATACGCATTGCTTAACCAAAAAAGTGTAGCGCCAAAACCCTCTGCTCTTGATGGCAGATGAACGCCACAGCGTTTCACGGGAGGAATAAAAAAATGACCTTGCAAAAAAGCGTCCCTGGTTGATGAGGAAGCCCAAATGCCGTGGCTTTTTACCCCTTTCTTTAACCTTTTGTCAACTTTAACAAAAGTTTTAACTACATTAATTTACATTGGAATATTTTCATTAACATTAAATGCCCTTTGTTGCGTAATAACCTTGCATATCATTCGGATTTAGTGTTGTTGAATCGTGTCCGTTTTAGACGTAAATCAATTTCGCCAATCTATTTTGACAGGATTTGTCCGCGATTCCTCCCCCCAAGTAGGGGTATTTTCTTGATCTGTGACACGCTTTTGTTAATTACATCTGGAAAACGGCAACAATCCGTCCGGTTTTTTAACATTAGCAGGAAGTATTGAAACTGCAGCTAAAAACAGAGAAACAATGGTCGCTTTCAACCCAACTCATTGATTCATTTATCAATAAATTATTAAACTGCTTAAAATCCTTGTAAAATATAAAAAAAAAGAGCCACTGACCCCATTTTGTCGATCGGTGGCTCTTTTTTACACTTACATTTTGTTACCGGATTATTGTGATCGATATATGATAATTCGGCTTTATGAAACCAGAGAACTGTCTCCCCCTTCCGGGGTATATAGGGTTTCCGTGTTCCACGGATTATGGTCCTGGCTCAGCGACTGAAAAATCGCCTGCGCCAGTTCGTTTTCCCGCTGCGGATTGCAGCTCAGCACATAGTGGGTATCAGGCAAGCCCGGTAGGCCATCGCTTTTACCCGGAACGCGTAGCTCCGGACTCATCATTTCTACCGGACGCGCGGTGACGCCAAGGCCCGCTTTCACCGCCGCCTTCACCCCGGCTAAAGAACTGGCGGCATGCGCCAAATGCCAGGGAACCTGCGCAGCGTTCAGCGCGGAGATGATATCTTCGCGAAACGGCCCGGACTCTTCGAGCAGCACCAGCGGAACGGATTCACCCTGCGCCAGTACGTAATCCGCGGCGCAGTACCACAGCGTCGGCGAGGTACGCAGCGTCAGGACGTCAAATTCGCCGGTTTGATGCGTCGTTAATGCCAGGTCGATCTCGCCGCTGCCCAACTTCGCGACGATATCGGCGTAATTCAGGACCTTTATTTCCAGCGTCAGTTTGGGATAGAAGCTGCCGATTCGGTTGAGCAGGTAAGGCAGGATGGTATCCGCCGTTTCATCGGAAGCGCCGATAGTTAGCGTCCCCTGCAGGCTGCCAAACATCAGCGACATGCAGGCCTCATCATTAAAGCGCAGTATTTTGCGCGCGTAGCTGAGCAGTTGGATCCCCTGCTCGGTCAGTAATTTATTGCGCCCATGACGGGCGAAAAGCTCTTTGCCTACCAGTTGCTCCAGGCGCTGCATCTGCTGACTGACGGCGGACTGGGTACGACATACCGCGGCAGCGGCCGCCGCGAAGGTGCTCAGATCGGCGACGGCGACGAAGGTCCGCAGCAGATCGAGATCGAGATTCAGTATCGGACGATTTGCATTTATCATATTTCTTCACTTACAGGCGCTAATGCTGGCCTGCCTTGTTGATGCTGTATCCAGGTTTCCGGCTATTCCATGAGCCTCGTGCCGAGCGGACAAATTCCGCGGAGGACAACTGGAAGAACGTCATTGCATGTGAAAGCACTCGTTCGCGACAAATGTGCGAAAAATTTGAGTAATATTTTGTTCGTAGCTCTACGCATTTTTAATTACTGAGACTTCGGTTATGTGATGAATCTCAAACAAAGTCTGCAATAACAGATGTCGTTACGCCAGGAAGCCCGACACGCATAACAACGCCTGCTGAACACAAACAAAAAAGCCTGCAATAACAATATATTAATAAAATCACGCCGTTAAACAGAGGTTTACACGTCGATATTAACCGTCTTATCCTAACCGAAAACCACAATATTTATAAGCGCTAATCAGTATTATCTAAGGTAATTTTAAACTTTTTTGCAGCACTATAATTAAATTAACAAAAGCCGAAATAATCCATGCAATCAAATATACCTGATTCATTCATTGGCATGTTTTATTAAAAAAAATTAACATAGTTGCTACAGTCGCCATCGCCCTCTTTTTATTAGCATAGTGTCTTTTAGCGGTTAAAATTCCGGCAAACCGCTTTTTCCTTCAGCAACAAACCGGATAAACATCCATGTAATCACCTAATACGCGCAACATAAAACCATTCAAAAACCCATACCAGGCACATTATATAAAGAATAACGCCATTACACAGATAAATTCATTACTCTAAAAAAATACTATTAGCAAAATCTTCTCCTGTTAACCCTTCAAAACAGCGGGGATGCGGAGTACATTGTTCCGTGCTGACTTCCACGGCAGGGAGTGGCGATAACAGCTAAAAGGTCAAAGGTTCATGTCCCCTATCGAAAAATCCAGCAAGTTAGAGAATGTCTGTTACGACATCCGCGGTCCGGTTCTTAAAGAAGCAAAACGCCTTGAAGAAGAAGGCAACAAAGTACTCAAGCTGAATATCGGCAACCCGGCGCCGTTCGGCTTCGATGCGCCTGACGAAATCCTCGTCGACGTTATCCGCAATCTGCCGACCGCCCAGGGCTACAGCGACTCAAAAGGTCTCTATTCCGCCCGTAAAGCGATTATGCAGCACTACCAGGCGCGCGGGATGCGCGATGTTACCGTGGAAGATATCTATATCGGTAACGGCGTGTCCGAGCTGATCGTCCAGGCTATGCAGGCGCTGCTCAACAGCGGCGACGAAATGCTGGTTCCGGCTCCGGACTACCCGCTGTGGACCGCTGCGGTCTCCCTTTCCAGCGGCAAAGCGGTGCACTATCTGTGCGACGAATCTTCAGACTGGTTCCCGGACCTCGACGATATCCGCGCCAAAATTACGCCACGCACCCGTGGGATCGTCATCATTAACCCGAATAACCCAACGGGCGCCGTTTATTCCAAAGAACTGTTGCAGGAGATCGTCGAGATCGCCCGTCAGCACAACCTGATTATTTTCGCCGACGAAATCTACGACAAGATCCTGTACGACGATGCCGAACACCATTCGATCGCCGCGCTGGCGCCGGATATGCTGACCGTCACCTTTAACGGACTGTCGAAGACCTATCGTGTCGCCGGTTTCCGCCAGGGCTGGATGGTGCTTAACGGGCCGAAAAAGCACGCCAAAGGCTATATCGAAGGGCTGGAAATGCTGGCCTCGATGCGCCTGTGCGCCAACGTCCCGGCGCAACACGCTATCCAGACCGCGCTGGGCGGCTATCAGAGCATTAGCGAATTTATCATTCCGGGCGGGCGTTTGTATGAGCAACGCAACCGCGCCTGGGAGTTAATCAACGAGATCCCAGGCGTCTCCTGCGTCAAGCCGAAAGGCGCGCTGTATATGTTCCCGAAAATCGACGCCAAACGCTTTAATATCCACGATGACCAGAAAATGGTGCTCGATTTCCTTCTACAGGAGAAAGTGCTGCTGGTTCAGGGCACCGCCTTTAACTGGCCGTGGCCGGATCACGTGCGTATCGTCACCCTGCCGCGTGAAGATGACCTGGAAATGGCGATTTCTCGCTTTGGCCGTTTCCTCTCCGGCTATCATCAGCTTTAATCGCGCCGCCGCCGGTATTTGCATCCGGCGGCGATCCCTGCGCACAATGGAACCTGATGTTGTCACCGCTTAAGGGTTCCTATGAGTCAGAGTCATTTCTTTGCCCACCTCTCCCGCCTGAAACTAATTAACCGCTGGCCTTTGATGCGCAACGTGCGTACCGAAAACGTCTCCGAGCACAGTTTGCAGGTGGCGATGGTCGCCCATGCGCTGGCGGCAATTAAGAACCGCAAGTTTGGCGGCCAGGTCAACGCCGAACGTATTGCCCTGCTGGCGATGTATCACGATGCCTCTGAGGTACTCACCGGCGATCTGCCCACGCCGGTGAAATACTTCAATTCGCAGATTGCCCAGGAATATAAGGCGATTGAGAAAATCGCTCAGCAAAAACTGGTCGATATGGTTCCCGATGAGCTGCGCGATATCTTTGAGCCCCTGATTGATGAGCACCATTACAGTGAAGAAGAGCAGTCGATTGTGAAGCAGGCCGACGCCCTGTGCGCCTATCTGAAATGTCTTGAAGAGCTTTCTGCCGGCAATAATGAATTCCTGTTAGCCAAAGGTCGACTGGAAAAAACGCTGGAGTCTCGCCGTAGCCCGGAGATGGATTACTTTATGCAGGTGTTTGTCCCGAGCTTCCACTTGTCGCTCGATGAAATCAGCCAGGATTCACCGCTTTAATTTTCAGGCCGGGCATCCCCTGCCCGGCCTGAATGAATTAAAACGGAAAGAGTACCGGGATAAGCAGCACGCAGACCACCATCACCAGTACGGTGAAGGGCACACCGATTTTGACAAAATCACTAAACGAATATTTACCGGGTCCGAGCACCAGCGTGTTAACCGGTGAAGAGACCGGGGTCATGAAAGCCGCCGAAGCCGCCATCGCCACCACCATGGCAAAAGGATATGGCGAGACTCCCATCGATTTCGCCGCCGCCAGAGCAATCGGCGCCATCAGCACCGCCGTCGCGGTGTTAGAGATAAACAAACCAATCGCCGCGCACATCACAAACAGACAACCCAGCATCAAGTAGGGGCCTTTGCTCCCGGCGACGTCCATTAACCCCTGCACCACCAAATCCACGCCGCCGGTTTTCTGCAATGCCAGGGCAAACGGCATCATCCCCACAATCAAAATGATGCTCGGCCAGTGAATAGCCTTGTAGGCGCTCTCCGCATTGATGCAGCGAAACTTGCCCATCAACAGGCAGGCGATGATGGCAGCGATAGGGTTAGGGATTTCATCGGTAAGCATCAGCGCTACCATCAACACCAGGCAGAATATGGCGTGCGGCGCCTGACTGTGCGCTGGCGAAGCATCGTTGACCTCTACCGGCATATTCAGCACCACAAAATCGCGGCCACGTTTCGCCAGCATGGCTATCTGCCGCCAGTTGCCGACCACCAGCATAATATCGCCTAACTGGAGAGGTTCATCGACTACCGCCCCGTCGAGCGCTTTACCATCGCGCTTCAGGCCAACGATATTCAGACCAAAACGGGTACGAAAGGCCATCTCGCGCACTGTTTTACCGATAAGCTCTGAATCAGGGATTAACGAGACTTCAGCCATGCCGACGTCCAGCGCCTGATCGGCAAAGTATTCGCCGCGCAGCACCATCGGTTCGAGCATCTGCTCGCCACAGAACTGTCGCAAATCGACGTCGGAGGCTGACATATCGATCAGCAACACGTCACGGGCGCGAAACTCCGATACCCCGTTAACGTTGACAATCACCCGGCGAAAACGCCGCCAGCGTTCGACGCCGATAACGTTGGCGCAGTAGCGTTCACGCAGCTTTAAATCATCAAGCCGCTGGCCGATCATCGGCGAGCCCGGACGAATCGCCAGCCGGCGCGCCCTGCCGGTAAGGCGGTACTCTTTGATTAAATCACGAAAGGTGCTTTTCTTGCGCACATCGCGAGCGGCGCTGTCATCTTCGCTCTTCAGCATAAAGCGCATCACCAGCATATAGACGATACCCAACACCAGCACCACCAGGCCAATCGGGGTCACGCTGAAGAAGCTGAATCCATGCAACCCTTCGCGCAGCAGTTCACTGTTGACCACCAGGTTCGGCGGCGTCGCCACCAGGGTCATCATGCCGCTAATCAGCCCGGCGAAGCTCAGCGGCATCATCAGCCGCGATGGCGAGGTATTCATACGCAGCGAAACGCTGAGCACCACCGGAATAAATATCGCCACGACGCCGGTTGAGCTCATAAACGCGCCCAGCCCGGCAACGGTGAGCATCAGGTAGACCAGCATTTTGGTTTCGCTATTACCGGCAACCTTGACCAACCAGGAGCCCATTTTAGTCGCCACGCCGGTGCGCACCAGGCCATCGCCAATGATAAATAACGCAGCAATGAGAATGACGTTCGGATCGCTAAAGCCGGAGAAGGCTTCGCTGAGGGTTAACGTACCGCTAAGCACAAACGCCACAATGATCATCAGCGCGATGGCATCCATGCGCACCTTGCCGGTTGCAAACAAGACAACCGCGATGGCCAGTAGCGATAACACCCAAAACAATTCACCGTTCACAACTTATCCTTGTCTGAAGAGGGAGCCGAAATTGTGGCACAAAAAAGCCCCGGCGACGCGGGGCTAAGTCATGAGATTATGCTTTAAGATTCACCTGAACATTGCCGTCCGCCTGCCGTTCAATGCGCAAACTTTCGAGAGTCGTCAGCACCAGATCGGCTTCATCAAGACGCGGCGCATCCGCCGGAACGTTGACGGCGATGGTGTGGCATCCGGCAGCCAGCCCGGAAAGCAGCCCCGCCGGCGCATCTTCAACCACCGCGCACTGTTGCGCCGGTATCCCCAGCAGTTCAGCGCCGAGCAGATAAGCATCCGGCGCCGGTTTCCCCTTCTTCACCTGTTCGGCGGTGACAAACACTTTCGGCATCGGCAGACCTGCCGCGCGATGGCGGGCGTGAGCGACCGGAATCGACCCCGAGGTCACAATAGCCCAGGGGATACCGGCTTCATTGAGCGTATTCAGCAAGTTTAACGCGCCCGGCAGTGCGACAATGCCGTCGATATCGGTGGCTTCAATCTGCTCAAGGAAGCGGAACTCGGCCTGAATATCCTCTTCGCTGCGCCCCGGCATAAAATGGCGAATCGAAGTGATGGCCTGTTTACCGTGAATGAAACCGAGAATTTCATCATGCGGAATGCCGAAACGATCGCCCCATTTACACCATGAACGCTCGACAACCGGTAAAGAATCCACCAGCGTCCCGTCGAGATCGAACAGGAAACCTTTACACTGCACGGGCACCTCCATCAGGCATTAATAATTTGGTTAATTTCGTTACTACTCAAATGATACTGGCGCGGACAGGAGTGCCAGGCGGCCAGCATACGCTGGTATTTTTCCCACATCGGCGTCTGCGAGTTAAAGCCGTGAGTTCCTGCGTCGAAGTGGCTATAGCGCCCTTCTACATTGACCATAAAGCGCACATAGCCGAGATAACGGGCCTCGGTGGCGACATCAAAGCCAAGGAAGGTGACCCGGCGTTCATCAATACCGGACGCATCTTTGAGGTTGGTCCAGGAGACGTGCAGCGCGTGGTACATCTCCATGATATCGATAATCGTCCGGCAGGTTTCTTCCGTCAGTTGGCCAAATTCGCGGTCCAGCTCGCGCATTTGCAGCCCATATCCACGCTCGATGATGGTCTGTAGACGGCGGTAACGTTCAGCGTTGTCCGGGTCGAGCATAGTCATCATCTTGTACTGATTGGACAAAATCAGACGCTGCGCATTGGTCATTTCCATTTTTGACTCCTGTAGCACTTACGGCGTGAAATAAAGAAGGCGCATAAATCATGCGCCTTCTTTTATATGCGTTTTCCGTATGGAATTACAAATCATCAAGGAAAGTTTTATCCAGTTGTTTGAAGGCGCGCTTAAGCGTGTCAGCCAGCGCCTGGTAATCCGGCTTGCCGTCAACCGGCGCTAACGCCTGCCCGGCCTCTTGTAATTTGCCGCGCACTTCATAAAACCAGCTCAATATTGATGGCGGTAATGGCGTGACGGAACGCTTGCCCAACCACCACAGCCCCTGCATCGGCAGGCTTAAGGCAAATAGCGCGGTGGCGACGGCCGGGCCGAGCTGGCCGCCGAGCGCTATCTGCCAGCACAGGGTGAAGACCGCAACCGGCGGCATGATGCGAATCGCGTAGCGGGTGGCGCGAATAATGCGGTTTTCGATAAACACCGGCGCCAGCCGCTTATCGAGGGGCCAGGTCTTCGCATAGTGCTGCCCGCGACGAAACAAGCTAAAAAAGCTAACGGGGCGATTCTCAGGGGTCGACATGGCTATACCTCAACTTTACATATAAAACTTAAAATTTTCGTGCAAAACACCAACTGTGCATGACAACGTTCAAAAGATTTTGGCAATGGGTGCGGCAATCAGGTATCCTGTGCCCACCTGAGAGGGCGGTTAGACCCTTTTACCAGGTTAGTCAAATTATCGCATATTCTGCTGCTGGCGGAAAATTATGCAAAATGACATAAAATCATATGTACTTCCCTCATCGTGCCAGAAAACAGAACAAGGCATGATGTTAATCATAAATGTCGATGTCATCCTGCGCTACGCTTTGTGACACACTGATGTTTTTTTAGCCACGTATCATAAAAGGTACTTCCATGTCGAGTAAGTTAGTACTGGTTCTGAACTGCGGTAGCTCTTCCCTGAAATTTGCTATCCTGGATGCCGTTAACGGTGACGAATATCTCTCCGGTTTAGCCGAATGTTTCCATCTTCCTGAAGCCCGTATCAAATGGAAAATGGACGGCGGCAAACACGAAGCTGAGTTAGGCGCAGGCGCCGCTCACAGTGAAGCGCTGAACTTTATCGTTAACACTATTCTGGCACAAAAACCAGAACTGTCAGCACAGCTGACCGCAATTGGCCATCGTATCGTTCACGGCGGTGAAAAATACACCAGTTCCGTTGTCATCGACGATTCCGTTATTCAGGGCATCAAAGACTCCGCTTCCTTCGCACCGCTGCACAACCCGGCGCACCTGATCGGTATCGCTGAAGCGCTGAAATCCTTCCCGCACCTGAAAGACAAGAACGTTGCCGTGTTCGACACCGCGTTCCATCAGACCATGCCGGAAGAGTCCTACCTGTATGCCCTGCCGTACAGCCTGTACAAAGAGCACGGCGTACGTCGTTACGGCGCGCACGGCACCAGCCACTACTATGTGACTCAGGAAGCCGCTAAGGTTCTGAACAAGCCGGTTGAAGAACTGAACATCATCACCTGCCACCTCGGCAACGGCGGTTCCGTTTCCGCTATCCGTAACGGTAAATGCGTTGATACCTCCATGGGTCTGACCCCGCTGGAAGGTCTGGTGATGGGTACTCGCTCTGGCGATATCGACCCGGCAATCATTTTCCACCTGCACGACGCCCTGGGTATGAGCGTAGATGCTATCAACAAAATGCTGACCAAAGAGTCCGGCCTGCTGGGTCTGACCGAAGTCACCAGCGACTGCCGCTACGTTGAAGACAACTACGCGGATAAAGCTGACGCTAAACGCGCAATGGACGTTTACTGCCACCGTCTGGCGAAATACATCGGTTCTTACACCGCGCTGATGGACGGCCGTCTGGACGCCGTTGTCTTCACCGGTGGTATCGGTGAAAACGCCGCGATGGTTCGTGAACTGTCCCTGGGTAAACTGGGCGTTCTGGGCTTCGAAGTTGATCACGAGCGTAACCTGGCTGCCCGTTTCGGCAAGTCTGGCTTCATCAACAAAGAAGGCACCCGCCCTGCCGTGGTTATCCCGACCAACGAAGAGCTGGTGATCGCTCAAGACGCACACCGTCTGACCGCTTAATTCCACACCGCCAGCGATAATCCTGACTGCTTCGAGTTGCCACTTGAAGTATGAACGGTAAGCTGGCGGTGCTGTTTTGTATCCCGCCTAAAACTGGCGGTAACGAAAGAGGATATATCGTGTCCCGTACTATCATGCTGATCCCTACCGGAACCAGCGTAGGCCTGACCAGCGTCAGCCTCGGTGTTATCCGCGCTATGGAACGCAAAGGCGTTCGCCTGAGCGTCTTTAAACCTATCGCCCAGCCGCGTTCCGGTGGCGATACTCCAGACCAGACTACCACCATCGTTCGCGCCAGCTCTTCAACGACGACTGCCGCTGAACCGATGAACATGAGCCACGTTGAGTCGCTGCTGTCCAGCAACCAGAAAGACGTGCTGATGGAAGAGATCATCGCCAACTACCATGCCAACACTCAGGATGCTGAAGTGGTTCTGGTTGAAGGCCTGGTCCCGACTCGTAAACACCAGTTCGCTCAGTCTCTGAACTACGAAATCGCAAAAACGCTTAACGCGGAAATCGTCTTCGTGATGTCTCAGGGCACCGATACCCCGGAACAGCTGAACGAGCGTATCGAACTGACTCGCAACAGCTTCGGCGGCGCGAAAAACACCAGCATCACTGGCGTTATCGTTAACAAACTGAATGCTCCGGTTGATGAACAAGGCCGTACACGCCCTGACCTGTCCGAAATCTTTGACGACTCGTCTAAAGCGAAAGTCGTGAAGATCGATCCGGCCCAACTGCAGAATGGCAGCCCGCTGCCGGTACTGGGCGCGGTGCCATGGAGCTTCGATCTGATCGCCACGCGCGCTATCGACATGGCGCATCACCTGAATGCGACCGTGATCAACGAAGGCGACATCAATACTCGCCGCGTGAAGTCTGTAACCTTCTGCGCGCGCAGCATTCCGCACATGCTGGAACACTTCCGTCCGGGTTCTCTGCTGGTGACTTCCGCAGACCGTCCTGACGTACTGGTCGCTGCCTGCCTGGCGGCGATGAACGGCGTAGAAATCGGCGCTATCCTGCTGACCGGCGGCTATGAAATGGACGCGCGCATCAGCAAGCTGTGCGAACGTGCTTTCGCCACCGGCCTGCCGGTATTCATGGTTAACACCAACACCTGGCAGACCTCTCTGAGCCTGCAGAGCTTCAACCTGGAAGTACCGGTTGACGATCACGAGCGCATCGAGAAAGTACAGGAATACGTTGCCAACTATATCAACGCCGACTGGATCGAATCGCTGACCGCGACATCCGAGCGCAGCCGTCGTCTGTCTCCGCCAGCCTTCCGCTACCAGCTGACCGAGCTGGCGCGTAAAGCGGGCAAACGCGTCGTTCTGCCGGAAGGCGACGAACCGCGTACTGTTAAAGCGGCGGCCATCTGTGCCGAGCGCGGTATTGCAACCTGCGTGCTGCTGGGCAACCCGGATGAGATCAACCGCGTTGCGGCCTCTCAGGGCGTAGAGCTGGGCGCTGGTATTGAAATCGTCGATCCGGAAGTGGTTCGCGAAAGCTACGTGGCGCGTCTGGTCGAACTGCGTAAGAACAAAGGCATGACCGAAGCGGTTGCGCGCGAACAGCTGGAAGATAACGTGGTTCTCGGCACCCTGATGCTGGAACAAGACGAAGTCGACGGCCTGGTATCCGGCGCGGTTCACACCACCGCCAATACCATCCGTCCGCCGCTGCAGCTTATCAAAACGGCGCCGGGCAGCTCGCTGGTCTCTTCCGTATTCTTCATGCTGCTGCCGGAACAGGTTTACGTTTACGGCGACTGCGCGATCAACCCGGATCCGACTGCTGAACAGCTGGCGGAAATCGCGATTCAGTCCGCTGATTCCGCGATTGCCTTCGGTATCGAACCGCGCGTGGCGATGCTCTCCTACTCCACCGGCACCTCCGGCGCAGGTAGCGATGTAGAAAAAGTACGCGAAGCAACTCGTCTGGCGCAGGAAAAACGTCCTGACCTGATGATCGACGGTCCGCTGCAGTATGATGCCGCGGTAATGGCCGATGTTGCGAAGTCCAAAGCGCCAAACTCTCCGGTAGCTGGCCGCGCGACCGTGTTCATCTTCCCGGATCTGAACACCGGTAACACCACTTACAAAGCCGTACAGCGTTCCGCTGACCTGATCTCCATCGGGCCGATGCTGCAGGGTATGCGTAAGCCGGTAAACGACCTGTCCCGCGGCGCGCTGGTAGACGATATCGTCTACACCATCGCACTGACGGCGATTCAGTCTTCTCAGCAGCAGAAATAATCTCCCGCTGAGACAAAAAAGGCAGCCAAATGGCTGCCTTTTTTTTGACGCTAACGCGTAAAGGAAATTACGCTTCGTCTTCTTCCGGCTCGTCGCGATCGTGGCCGGTATTGCCCGCGTTACGGGTCATCCACAGCGCCAGCGCTTTCAGTGAATCGGCGGTGAACTCATCGCAGCGCGCGGTGATCTCTTCCGGCGTCAGCCAGCATACCTCGCTGACCTCTTCTTCCTGCAGGGCGAACGGGCCATGAGAAACACAGCTAAACAGGCTTCCCCAGACGCGGCAGTGTTTATCTTCGTAGTAGAATTGGCCGTGATCGGCAAAAGGCACGCCCGCAATCCCCAGCTCTTCTTCCGCTTCGCGGCGCGCGGAGTCCAGCAGCTGTTCATCCGCCTGCACCACGCCGCCTGCGGTCGCATCCAGCATGCCCGGCATGAAATCTTTGCTCTCGGTACGGCGCTGTACCAGAATCTTGCCCATCCCATCATGAACCACAATATAGGTCGCGCGGTGGCGCAGACACTGCGCGCGCATTTGCTCGCGGCTGGACTGTGCTATCACTTCATTGTTTTCATTAACAATATCGACCCATTCTGTGCTTGCCAAATGCTTCTGTTCCGCCATCAGGAAACCTTACTTTTAAGCGCTCTCGCGGCGCGTCTTTACGATTGAGGGGTAAATTACGGGTAAATCGCGGCCTCTGCAATAACCTGATTATCATTGAGTGCGAAAACCTGCAGCCGATCATCTTCCAGCATGCCGTAGCTGGCGGCAAAGCCGCCTTTCGGGATGCTCACAGAGCCAGGATTGAAGAGGAATACATCGCCGCGTTTCTCGGCAACCGGAATATGAGTATGACCATAAGCCAGTACATCGCCAGCAGCGAGCGGCGGCAAATTATCCGGACTATAGAGATGACCGTGGGTCAAAAACAGGCGGTAGCGTTCGCTAAGCACCTGCTGCCAGGGGGCAGTAATGGGGAAATGCAGCAGCATTTGATCGACTTCGCTATCACAGTTACCGCGGACGGCGATAATCCGCTGCGCGACGCTGTTCAGCCGCTCGGCGACCTGCGCCGGCGCATACCCTTCCGGCAGCGCGTTGCGCGGCCCGTGATTGAGCACATCGCCGAGGATAACCAGCCACTGCGCCCCGCTCTGCGCGAAGCGTTCCAGAACGCGTTCGGTCGCAGGCAGCGAGCCGTGAATATCGGATGCGAACATCAGTTTCATATCAACCCCTTACCAGACAATACGGTCTGTCTATGATAACGGAACTGCCTGCGCTTATCAGCCGCTACGTTTAGCTGACAGTGCGGCATAACGCTGAACAGATGCCCGTTGCCACTGGAAGGTCGCATAGTCCGCCAGCGCTTCCGGCACCTCATCGCCGTTCAGCACCAGACGGTTTAGCATCAGCGCAAGATCGGCATCGGCGATACACCATTCGCCAAACAGATTCTGTCCGCCATGCGCCAAAAGCGCGCCGGCGGTAGCGAAGAGTTTAGCCGCGCTGGTTTGCCCCGCAGCGCTAAGCGCAGGCTTCTTCGCGCCGCCAAACACCACGTCGGTAGAACGTTCTTCGCGGATGGGCATCAGATCGCTTCGCAGCCAGGCCTGCACCTGCCGCGCCCGCGCGCGTTTTTGCAGGTCGTGCGGATACAAGCGCTCCCATTCCGGCGGCGCAAAGCGCTCGTCAAGGTATTCGGTGATGGCCGAGGATTCGCTCAGCGAAAAATTATCCACTTCCAGCAGCGGCACACGCCGTGTCGCGGAGTAGCCCTTCCAGCCCGGCTGCAGATGCTCGCCGCTGTCGAGATTGACGGTTTTAAGGGTGAACGGCAGGCTTTTTTCCTGCAGCGCCACGTACACGGACATCACATAGGGGGAGAAAAAATCGGCATCGGACCACAGAGTAATAACAGGCTGATTCATGACATCCTCAATGAAGCCAGGGGGTGATAAATCAACATAGCTGGTCTGCTATAAGATGTCACTGGCAGCCACATGAGGATTTCGCAATTTTAATCTTTGCCCCGCGATGGCGCAGGTCGCCTATACTCGAAACGTTTGCGACCTTCGATGGCGGGAGACCTCATGATCGATCTTTACTACGCACCTACCCCCAACGGCCACAAAATCACTCTTTTTCTCGAAGAGGCGCAGCTGGCCTATCGCCTGATACGCGTCGATATCGGCAAAGGTGAACAGTTTCGCCCGCAGTTTCTGGCTATCTCGCCAAATAATAAGATCCCGGCGATCGTTGACCACGTTCCGGTCGACGGCGGTGCGCCGTTAAGCCTGTTTGAGTCAGGAGAGATCCTGCTCTATCTGGCGGAGAAATCGGGAAAATTACTAAGCGGCGAGCTGCGCGAGCGGCATACTACCCTGCAATGGCTATTCTGGCAGGTCGGCGGTCTGGGGCCAATGCTTGGGCAAAACCACCACTTTAACCATCACGCGCCTCAGGCTGTCCCTTACGCCATTGAACGCTATCAGGTCGAAAGTCAGCGCCTCTATGGCGTAATGAACCGACGTCTTGAAGCGAGTCCATGGCTGGGCGGCGAGCACTACAGTATCGCCGATATCGCCTGCTGGCCATGGATTAATGCCCACTCGCGCCAACGCATCGATCTTAGCCAGTTCCCGGCGGTGCATAACTGGTTTGAACGCATCCGCCAGCGCCCGGCAACGCAACAAGCGCTACTCAAAACGCAACAGTATTAATCCCCTGCTCGCAGGGCGTGCTTTCATGTATGATTGCGGAAATTACTACACGGAGGAAGCCTGCAATGTCTCAGCCAGACGCCATTATTCGTATTAAGAACCTGCGCCTGCGTACTTTTATTGGAATCAAAGAGGAAGAGATCGCCAACCGTCAGGACGTATTGGTTAATGTGGTGATTCACTATCCGGCCGATAAGGCTCGCGACAGCGAAGACATCAATGATGCCCTGAACTATCGCACCATTACTAAGCGCATCATCAGCCATATCGAGAATAACCGCTTCTCGCTGCTGGAAAAATTAACCCAGGATGTGCTCAATATCGCATGCGAACATCACTGGGTCACTTATGCTGAAGTAGAGATCGATAAACTTCACGCGCTGCGCTATGCCGACTCAGTATCAATGACCATGAGCTGGCGGCGCTAAAACGTTTGTAAGGGAGGCGGTATGAAAATCCTGCTCACTGGCGGTACCGGGCTCATTGGTCGGCATCTTATTACCAGGCTGCTGGAACTTGGGCACCAGCTCACGGTTTCCACCCGCAACCCTGAACACGCGAAAGCCCGTCTCGATCCCCGCGTCACGCTGTGGCGCGGTTTCGAGGGGCAAAACAACCTCGATGGCTTTGACGCCGTCATTAACCTTGCCGGCGAACCGATCGCCGATAAGCGCTGGACGGCAGAGCAAAAAGAGCGCCTGTGCCGCAGCCGCTGGGACATCACCCGGCAACTGGTCGCGTTATTTAAAGCCAGCGAAACACCACCCTCCGTGCTGATTAGCGGTTCCGCTACCGGCTATTACGGCGATCTCGGTGAAGTCGTGGTGACCGAGGAAGAGCCGCCGCACAACGAATTTACCCATAAACTTTGCGCCCGCTGGGAGCAAATCGCCTGTGAGGCGCAAAGCGATCGCACGCGCGTGTGCCTGTTGCGCACCGGCGTCGTATTAGCGCCGCGCGGCGGGATCCTGGCCAAAATGACGCCAGCGTTTAAGCTCGGCCTGGGCGGCCCTATCGGCGACGGTCGTCAGTATCTGGCGTGGATCCATATCGATGATATGGTGAACGGGATCTTGTGGCTGCTGGATAACGATCTGCGCGGCCCGTTCAATATGGTCTCACCCTATCCCGTACGTAACGAACAGTTTGCCCACGCGCTCGGCCACGCGCTCAATCGCCCGGCGATTTTCCGCGTTCCCGCCGCCGCCATTCGCCTGCTGATGGGAGAATCTTCAGTACTGGTGCTCGGCGGCCAGCGCGCGCTGCCTAAACGCCTGGAAGCCGCCGGCTTTAGCTTTCGCTGGTACGATCTGGAAGAGGCTCTGAAGGATGTGTTGAGCTAAGTCGATAAACGGGGAGCAACGGCTCCCCGTTCTCTTCCCTTGGGCGGAAGCCGCCTCGCAAATCGTTAATTCCTCGCTCTCCTTGCTACGCTTCTTGTGAAGCGCATTCCAACCGCAAAATTATTCTCCTGCCATAACGTCCTGACGAGGAATATACCCTCAAAAATCGTTGACAACCGTCAACACTCTTTTTATTCTGAGCAGGATTTGACGATGAAGGAACATCCGGACAAACATATCAGGAAGGCGATTGCTACGGCGCTGGCGCGGGGGTGGATATTGCTGCCTGCAGGTAAAAGCGCTCATTGCTTTGGCCGACTCGTCTGCGGCGTGGCTGAACACCGTGAACATATGATGAGCATTTGGTCGACGCCCGCCGTCCCTGAAAACCACGCCCGGCAAATAATCAGAATGGTCGAACGGTGTCCCATCCCGGCTACCGCGCGCACCATGCATAAGGAACGCTAAACGATGCCGATATTTAATTTTACGCTGACGCTGTCCGGCGTCACCAGTCAAACGCCAGGACTGGAAGATGCGCTCTTTGCCGCAGGCTGTAGCGACGCGCTGGTCTGCTTTTACGGTACTGCGGTCTACCTCGAGTTCGATCGCGAGGGCCAATCGCTGGAGCAGGCGGCTCTGTCCGCCATCCGCGATGTAGAAACCGCCGCCCTGCCAGATATCCGCGTGGAGTCCATCGATTCGACACTAGTCGGGCTGAGCGATATCGCCGAACTTATCGGCGTCTCCCGCCAGGCGATCGCGCTATTAAAAGAGGGCGCTCGCGGCAGCGGGCGGTTTCCCGGCCCCGTACAGCGCGTGAAGGGCAATTCCCCTCTCTGGCGCTGGAAATCCGTCGTTGAATGGTTAGTCGCGGAAAAGCGCATCGCCGCCGATTCGCCGATGGTGGCTAACGCTCTACTGCTGGATAGCCTCAACCTGGCGCTACAGCTTCGCCGTTCACCGGAAAATCACCGCGTGCAGCGCTACCTGCAAAGTCTGAGCGCCACTTCACCCACGGGCTGATTCGCGAGGGCGAGCATGTTACCCGGCACAGCATGGTGGTAAAGTAGGCTTTCGTTTTAGCTGATTAATTGCTTTATGACTACGATAACAACGCCCCGCCTGTTGCTTTCCCGCTTCACTCCGGCCGATTGGCCCTTTTTTCTGCGTCTGCGTCAGGACCCTGACGTCATGCGTTACATGGGTGAGGTGTTAAGCGAAACGGCGCTACACAGCGTGTTTGAATGCCGCTGCGAAGATGCCGGCGTCTTTGTATTGCGCGATTCTGCCGGCACGCCGCTGGGGGATATTGGTCTGCGCATCAGCGCGAAAAACCCGCACGAGGCCGACGTCGGCTACGCGCTACTGCCGCAAGCGCAGGGTCAGGGCTACGCCAGCGAAGCGCTGCGCGCGATTTGTGATTACGGCTTTACCACCCTTGGCATCCACGCCATTAATGCCTGGGTGCTTGGCAATAATTTGGGATCGTCCCGGCTGCTGGAAAAGCACGGTTTTGTACGCATTCAGGTGCTGGAAAATGCTTACCACCTCAACGGCGTGGATTACGATGATTGGATCTACCGGCTGGAGCGTTAAGTCATTCCCGGCGAGCAAACCCGCCGGGAAGAGGCGATTACTTCAGTGAACCTTTAAGGAACTGCTGCAGGCGCTGGCTTTTCGGGTTGCCGAACAGCTCGTCGGGATGTCCCTCTTCTTCGATTCTTCCCTGATGGAGGAAAATCACGTGTGAAGAGACGTGGCGGGCAAAACCCATTTCGTGGGTGACGACCACCATGGTTTTCCCCTCTTCCGCCAGTTTTTGCATAATACGCAACACTTCGCCCACCAGCTCCGGATCCAGTGCCGATGTCGGCTCATCAAACAACAGTACGTCCGGCTCCATCGCCAGCGCCCGAGCGATGGACACGCGCTGCTGCTGACCGCCGGAAAGATGTACCGGATATTTGATCTGCTGGCGTTCATCGATACCGACTTTCGCCAGATACTTCACCGCCCGCTCGCGCGCTTCCTGTTTGTTGAGGCCGAGCACCTGAATCGGCGCCTCCATAACGTTTTCCAGTACCGTCATGTGGCTCCACAGGTTGAAGTGCTGGAACACCATCGTCAGGCGCGTGCGCAGCAGACGCAGCTGGTTTTTATCCGCTACCTTCAACTGGCCGTCTTTATCGCGCACCAGGCCAATATTCTGCCCGTTGACGATAATCGTTCCTTCGCTTGGCTTCTCCAGAAAGTTGATGCAGCGCAGAAAGGTACTTTTACCGGAACCCGATGAGCCGATAATACTAATCACGTCTCCGGCCTTCGCTTTCAGCGAGACGCCTTTCAGCACCTCGTGCTCGCCGTAACGTTTATGCAGATCGATAACGCTTAATTTATTGTCGGTCATGGCTTTCTCAGTGCGTCGAAGAGGGTTTGATATGCTGCAACCAGCGCTTTTCCGCCTTGCGGAACAAGCTAATCAGCACATACGAAATAATTAAGTACAGTACCGCGGCGATGCCGAAAGCGGTAAACGGCTGATAGGTCGCTGAGTTAATATCACGCGCAATTTTCAGCAAATCCGGCACCGTGGCGGTAAACGCCAGCGCCGTCGAGTGCAGCATCAGAATGACTTCGTTGCTGTACGCCGGTAGCGCAATACGCAGTGCCGACGGCAAAATAATGCAGCGGTATAGCTTAACTGACGAAAAGCCGTAAGCCCGCGCAGCCTCAATCTCGCCCGGCGCCACCGAACGAATCGCCCCCGCAAAAATCTCGGTGGTGTAGGCGCAGGTATTTAAGGTCAATGCCAACACCGTACAGTTCAGGCCGCTGCGGAAAAACGCATTCAACAGATCGCTGCCTTTGACGATTTCCAGCGTATACATCCCGGAGTAAAACACCAGCAGCTGCACGTACAGCGGCGTGCCGCGGAAAATATAGGTAAACAGCCAGATCGGAAACTGAATATATTTATTGCTCGATACCCGCCCGATGGCGAGAAACACCGCGAGGATACCGCCCATCACCACTGAAGCAATCAACAGCCACAGGGTGATCGCCACGCCGGTAAAACGGTAACCGTCGGTCCACAGCAGGGATTTCCAGTACTCCTGAATAATTTCAATCACAGGTCAGCCCTCTTCACACCCACGGAGTAGCGGCGTTCAAGCAGCAGCAGCACACCATTGGAAATCGTGGTAAACACCAGATAGATCGCCCCGCAGACGATAGCGAAATAGAACGGCTGCCAGGTGCTTTTGCCCGCCAGCTGCGTTGCCTTCACCACGTCTTCCAGACCGAGCAGTGACACCAGCGCGGTGGCTTTGAGAATCACCTGCCAGTTGTTGCCGATACCGGGCAGCGCATAGCGCATCATCGCCGGAAACAGGATACGGCGGAACGTCTGCCAGCCGCTGAAGCCAAATGCCGTCGCCGCTTCAATATGGCCTTTCGGCACCGCCAGAAACGCGCCGCGGAAGGTTTCAGTGAAGTACGCGCCATAGATAAAGCCGAGGGTGATAATACCGGCGATCATCGGATCAATATCAAATTGCGCCATGCCTAATGCATCGGTGATGCTGTTAAGGGCGATCTGTAGCCCATAGAAAATCAGCAGCATCAGCACCAGATCCGGCACCCCGCGGATCAGCGTGGTATAGCCTTCAAACACCAGCGCCATAGGCCGGTTAGCGGATAATTTCGCCCCCGCGCCCACCAGCCCAATAAGGACCGCGAGCACTACCGAGCTAAGCGCCAGCTCAAGGGTGACCAGCGCGCCCTGAAAAATAACCTGTGAGAACCCGTACAGCATGCTGTCTGCCCTGTCTGTCATCGATCGCCGCACGTGAAAACGCGTGCGGCGAGGTACTAACGATGATTAGTCGCCGTACACGTTAAAGTCGAAATATTTCTTCGCCAGCTTGTCGTAAGTGCCGTCTTTACGCATCTCGGCGAAAGCTTTATTTAGCGCTTCACGCAGCTCGGTGTCGTCTTTACGCAGGCCCATGCCGGTACCGACGCCAAACAACTTCTCATCCTTAATGGACGGGCCACCAAACTGATAATCTTTGCCAATCGGCTGTTTGAGGAAACCTTCGCTGGCGGCGACCTCATCCTGGAACGCGGCGTCAATACGGCCCGCGGTCAGGTCGGAATAGATATTGTCCTGGCCCTGATAGGAGACAATTTCAATGCCTTTCGGCGCCCAGTGCTCGTTGCCGTAGGTTTCCTGAGTGGTGCCCTGCAGAACGCCAATGCGCTTGCCTTTCAGCTTGCTCAGGTCTGGCGTAATATCGCTGCCCTTTTTCACCACCAGACGGGAGTCAGCGGCATAAAGTTTGTCGGTGAAGGCAATTTCCTGCTGGCGCTTTTCGGTAATCGACAGCGAGGACATAATCGCATCGATTTTCTTCGCTTTTAACGAGGGGATCAGCGCATCCAGCGGGTTTTCAACGAAGGTACATTGGGTATTAATACGCTTACACAGCTCTTTCGCCAGATCGATGTCAAAACCGATCAATTGCCCCTGCGCATTCTTCGATTCGAACGGCGCATAAGTAGGATCGGTACCGATACGGATTTTCTGTGGAATAGCTGCGAATACCGTGGAAACGCTGGAAAGGGCCAGCGCCAAAGAAAGAGACAACGCCAGTTTTTTCATAATTATCCTCAACAGACTGTCATTCTAACGGGTTTATTAGAAGCACTTACGCCAGTTATCGTGCCATTATTCGCCCTGCCAAGGCAAAGCAAAATGCGCATGAAAGCAGATTTTTTTGCATCAGAAACGCTTAACTATGCATTTTATGAACAAAGAAAAACTGCTGCCGCCCCATTCTGGTGCAAGCTATCAACCGCTTGCACCTATCAAGGGCAACAATAACCGCGTCGCAATGGAGCGGCCTGGCATAACCAGACCGCTACAGTCTTAATCGCCGTAGACGTTAAAGTTGAAGTATTTCTTCGCCATTTTGTCGTAGGTGCCGTCTTTACGCATTTCACCCAGCGCTTTGTCGAAAGCGGCTTTCAGCTCGCCATCTTCTTTGCGCAGGCCGATGCCGGTACCATCGCCGAAGTATTTTTTGTCTTTAACGGAAGGACCGGCAAACGCGTAGTCTTTACCGGCAGGTTGTTTGAGGAAACCTTCACTGGCCGCGACTTCATCCTGCAGCGCCGCATCAAGGCGCCCTGCGGCGAGGTCGGAATAGATGAGATCCTGGTTAGCATAGGCGACAACATCCACGCCCTGGCTGCGCCAGCGTTCGTTGGCATAGGCCTCCTGAGTAGAGCCCTGCAGTACGCCAACATGCTTGCCTTTCAGCGACTCCAGCGTCGGCTGAATCGGCGAGCCTTTTGCGGCAATCAGTCGAGAGTCTGCCGCATACAGCTTGTCAGAGAACGCAATCTCCTGCTGTCGTTTTTCGGTAATCGATAGCGACGAGATAATTGCGTCGATTTTCTTCGCTTTCAGCGAGGGGATCAGCGCGTCAAAATCGCTGCCCACCCAGGTGCACTTCACCTTGATACGCGAGCACAGTTCATTGCCCAGATCGATGTCAAAGCCAATAAAGTTGCCCTTCGAATCCTTCGACGAGAAAGGCGCATAGGTGGTATCGGTGCCGATGCGGATACTTTGCGGCAGCGCCGCAGATACGCTGGCGGCGCTGCTGATTCCCGTGATTAACGAGAGAGCCAGGATCGTCTTCTTCATAGAAAGCCCTTAAGTGTCGTGATGTTGTTATGTTGTGCGCTGTCTGGTTATGTATGTTGCTGACGGTTCTTGCAGGTTTTATGCCATTTTCCCGGTGCGTGCCGGTAACAGCGTTAAATTTGTTAATATAAAGTTGCAAGATTGTCTTAAGAGGGAAGATACCAGCATTGGCGGATAAACCGCAGCGGCAAAACGCAAAAAAACAAATTAAATGTCGAGGATTTGATCAGGACAACAAAAATGCACCAGCGGAAGGCAAAGGTAAATAAAATGCACCAAACAGGTGCATCATACTCCGCCTTGCCAGCGGGTAAACAGGTCCTGCGGCAGGTCAATATCAAACTGATCGATCACCCGGTTAACCGTCTGATTAATCACATCATCCAGCGACTGGGGACGATGATAGAATGCCGGCACCGGCGGCATGATCACCGCGCCCATTTCCGCCGCCTGCACCATTAAACGCAGGTGCCCCAGATGGAACGGCGTCTCGCGTACGCAAAGCACCAGCGGGCGGCGCTCTTTTAACACCACGTCCGCCGCGCGGGTCAGTAGACCATCGGTATAGCTATTGACGATGCCAGAGAGCGTTTTCATCGAGCACGGTAGAATAACCATCCCGCTGGTTTTAAACGAACCGGAGGAGATGCTGGCGGCGATATCGCGCGCGTCATGTACCACATCGGCCAGCGCCTGCACTTCCCGCAGCGAGTAGTCGGTTTCCAGCGACAGCGTCTGACGCGCCGCCTGGCTCATTATCAGATGGGTCTCGACCTCCGCGACGTCACGCAATACTTGTAGCAGGCGTACGCCGTAAATCGCGCCGCTGGCGCCGGAAATGCCGATAATGAGTCGTTTCACGATGTTATACCCCTTGCGCATAGTGCCGCAGACTTTGCCGGATTATAGTCTCCGACGCAACCTGGCGGGTAAAAATAAAAAGGCCCGCGGTCCTCGAAAGACGGCGGGCCAGCGACAAGTGACGAATTAGCCTTCGTTATGCATCTCTAAGTTTTCAACTTCGGTTTGCAGTTGGACCGCTTTCGCATCGTCGTTGCGCAGGGAATCAAGATAATCGAGATACTGTTGGTCTACGTCTTTGGTGACGTACACGCCGTTAAAGACCGAACACTCGAACTGCTGAATGTCCGGGTTTTCTGCGCGCACCGCTTCGATCAGATCGTTCAGATCCTGGAAAATCAGGCCGTCAGCGCCGATGATCTGACGGATCTCGTCAACTTCGCGACCGTGGGCGATAAGCTCGTTGGCGGTCGGCATATCGATACCGTAAACGTTAGGGAAGCGAATTTCCGGCGCCGCGGAGGCCAGATACACTTTCTTCGCACCGGCTTCGCGCGCCATTTCGATAATCTGTTCAGAGGTGGTGCCGCGAACGATAGAGTCGTCCACCAGCAGCACGTTCTTATCACGGAATTCGGCGCGGTTGGCGTTCAGCTTACGGCGCACGGACTTACGGCGCAGCTGCTGGCCCGGCATGATAAAGGTACGGCCAACATAGCGGTTTTTGACGAAACCCTGACGATAGGGTTTATCGAGGATACGGGCAATCTCCAGGGCGATATCGCAGGAGGTTTCCGGGATCGGAATAACGACATCGATATCCAGATCTTCCCACTCGCGGGCAATTTTCTCGCCAAGCTTCGTGCCCATGTTCACACGGGCGCTATAGACGGAAATCTTGTCGATAAAGGAGTCCGGACGCGCGAAATAGACGTATTCGAACAGGCACGGGTTGCTGACCGGGTTTTCCGCACATTGACGGGTAAACAGCTGGCCTTTCTCGGTGATGTAGACCGCTTCGCCCGGCGCGACGTCGCGCAGAAACTCAAAGCCCAATGTATCCAGCGCCACGCTTTCGGAGGCGACCATATACTCGGTGCGGCCATCGCCGATATCGCGCTTGCCGAGCACCAGCGGACGAATACCGTTCGGGTCGCGGAAGGCGACCATGCCGTGTCCGATAATCATCGCCACGCAGGCGTATGCGCCGCGGATCTGGCGGTTCGTCGCGGCAATCGCGGCGAAAATGTTATCGGCTTCCAGCGGGTAATGACGGAAATTATCCAGCTCACTGGCAAAGATATTGAGCAGAATTTCGGAATCGGAGGTGGTGTTGATGTGGCGGCGTTTTTCTTCAAACAGCTTTTGACGCAGCTCGTGGGCATTGGTCAGGTTGCCATTATGGGCCAACGTAATGCCGTAGGGCGAGTTAACGTAAAAAGGCTGCGCTTCAGAAGCGCTGGAACTGCCTGCCGTTGGGTAACGGACGTGGCCAATCCCCATATTTCCCTGCATACGCTGCATGTGGCGCGCTTCGAACACATCGCTCACCAGCCCGTTAGCTTTACGCAAACGGAAGCAGTTATTTGCATCAATGGTGATGATGCCCGCGGCATCCTGCCCACGATGCTGAAGCACCGTTAACGCGTCATAAATCGACTGGTTTACCGGCATAACACCGGCGATACCGACAATACCGCACATACGTCTTTTCCTCGTTAAGCTACATCCCAACGCTTATGCTTTGGGCAAGAAACTTGACGAGCTCTGCAGATAGTCAAAGAACCATCTGATAACGAAACTGAACTGCGGGATAAGCTCAGACTTTTGCCAGTCTTCACTTTTTGCCATACCGGTGAAGCTATCGAGAAAGAACAGAATAGCGGAGACGATCAGCACGCCGCGCAGGGCGCCAAAACAGATCCCCAACACCCTGTCTGTTCCTGACAGACCGGTTTTCTCTACCAGAGCGCCTATCACATAGTTAACGATAGCGCCGACGATAAGCGTTGCGATAAACAATATCGCGATAGCAATCCCATTTCGGACCAGTTCGTCTTCAAAGCCCGTGAACCAGACAGCCAGGTAAGTGTAGTAATGACTGGCGACAAAGAAGGCACATCCCCATGTCACCAGCGATAACGCTTCACGAACAAAGCCGCGGATAAGGCTAACCAAACAGGAAAAACCAATTACCGCAATAATGGCGTAATCAATCCAGACCATATACATCCCACGATTTTACGCCCTGTCGTCCGGTTCGGGGCGCATTCTAACAGAAAAAGAAAACGTTTGCGTAGGGATTTCCGTGCCCTACAGAAATAAAAATGGCGCTGAAAAAACATTCAACGCCATACTGCCTGACGCCTCTTCAGGGCGTATCCGGCAAGGGTTTCAGCAGGTTAACCCGCCTGCCAGCTCGCCCAATCAGAGCGGGTGGGATTTTAATTCGGGCTATATCCCATAACCACGCCGCTCAGACCAGAAATCTGCTGCAGCTCGCCGAGTTGCCCCTTCAGCTTGTCTTTCGACGCATCCGGCCCCACCAGAATACGGGTAATTTTACCCTGAACCGGCGTGGATGGCGATGTCCAGGCTTTAAAGCCCGAGGAACGCAGCTTACCGACGATTTCGTTAACCTTATCGGCATTCTTCAACGCCCCCAACTGCACTACATAGGCTTTCCCGGTCGGCGCCGGAATCGCGGCCTGCTGCTGTTGCGGCTGCGGTTGCGTTTTAGCCGGAGGCGGCGTCTGCGCAACCTGCTGAGGCTGCGGTTTCTCAACCGGCTTCGGCTGTGGTTTCGGCTGCGGCTTGGCGGCCACCACCGGCTCCTGGACTTCATCGAAGCTATTGTTGTTTACCGGGACGCGCGAAGGATCCAGCGATGGCGCCGCGGCGTCTCCCGCTCTCACCTCTTCCGCGGCACCTTCCGGCGGCTGCGAAGGCAGCGCCTGAGTAGCCGCCGGCAGCATATCCGGCTCATCGCGATCGCCCGGCTTCGGCACCAACGGGATCGCCGCAAACTCATCCTGATAATGTTTTTTCTGGCCGTCGAGCAGACCCGGGAGAATAATTACCCCCAGCGCTACCAGTACAATCGTCCCGACTAAACGGTTCTGAAACTTACTCGCCACCGATTCTCCCCGCGTCTATCTCTTCCATTACATGCGCCACCGTGTGGAAGGAACCACACACCAGCACCATATCTTCGGCTTTGGCATCCGCCATAGCGGCATGCCACGCCTGCGCTACGCTGTCATAACGTTGGCCCGCGCGCAGATGCGCAATCAGCTGGTCCGCCGTGGCGCCGCGCGGCCCTTCCAGCGGCGCGCAGTACCACGCGTCTACTTCAGGCGCCAGATTCGCCAGGGTTCCGGCGATATCTTTATCATGCAGCATACCAATAACCGCCAGTACGCGCCCCGTTTTCGCTAAGCTTTTGAGACGCCCGGCGAGATAAGCCGCCGCGTGCGGGTTATGCGCGACATCGAGGATCACCCGCGGCGCGTCGCTGATAATCTGAAAGCGCCCCGGGAGCATGGCGTGATGAATGCCGTCGCGCAGCGCCTGTTCAGCGACGTTAAGCCCGCTGGCGCGCAGCGCCGCCAACGCCGTCGCGGCATTGGGCAATGGAACCTGCGGCAGCGGCAGCCCTGCCAACTCGCCCTGACGATCGGTAAAGTTCCATGACTGGTCTGTCATGCTATAACGCCAGTCATGGTCGCGGCGCAGCAGCGTCGCGCCCTTTTCATTCGCCACGTCGGCAATCGTCTGCGGCATATCGGGCTCGCCCACCACCGCCGGTTTACCAGCGCGGAAGATACCCGCTTTTTCACGGCCAATGCTTTCACGATCCGGCCCCAGCCAGTCGGTATGATCCAGCGCGATGCTGGTGACCACCGCGACGTCAGCATCGACGATATTCGTGGCGTCCAGGCGTCCACCCAGACCCACCTCCAGGATAACCACATCCAGCTGTGCCTGCTTAAACAGCCATAGCGCGGACAGCGTGCCAAATTCAAAATAGCTCAGCGAGATATCGCCGCGCGCCGCTTCGATTTCGGCAAATGAGGCGGTATGCGCCGCTTCCGGCAGCTCGGCGCCCTGGATACGCACGCGTTCGGTATAGCGCACCAGATGCGGCGAACTATACACGCCAACTTTATAGCCCGCCGCCATCAGCACCGATTCCAGCGTTCGGCAGGTGGTGCCTTTGCCGTTGGTACCCGATACTGTAAAGACAAACGGCGCCGGTTTTAATATCGCCATCCGTCCGGCGACTTCGCTCACCCGCGCCAGTCCCAGATCGATGGCTTTACTGTGCAGATGCTCCAGATAAGAAAGCCACGTAGCCAGGGGCGACGTGGCCTGAGGAATAGGATCTTTTTCCATGATGTCCGCGAGAGTTAACGGTAAAAAAAAGGGCAGCGCCTGTCGGCCCTGCCCTCTGCATTATCAGGCCTCTGGTTCCTGATCCGGTACCGGTGGTACCACCTCGCCCTCGTGAGGCGCATCGGCCTGCGGCGAAGGAAGGTTCATCAGTTTCGCCAGAATGCTGGCTAATTTCAGACGCATTTCAGGACGACGGATAATCATGTCGATCGCCCCTTTTTCAATCAGGAACTCACTGCGCTGGAATCCCGGCGGCAGCTTCTCACGCACGGTCTGCTCGATAACGCGAGGACCGGCGAAGCCGATCAGCGCTTTTGGCTCGGCGATATTCAGATCGCCCAGCATTGCGAAGCTCGCGGAGACGCCGCCCATAGTCGGGTCGGTCAGCACGGAGATGTACGGTAAACCGCGCTCCTGCATTTTCGCCAGCGCCGCGGAGGTCTTCGCCATCTGCATCAGCGACATTAGCGCTTCCTGCATACGGGCGCCGCCGGAGGCGGAGAAGCAGATCAGCGGGCAGTTGTCTTCCAGCGCCTGCTCAACCGCACGGACGAAACGCGCGCCAACAACGGAACCCATCGAACCGCCCATAAAGGCGAATTCAAATGCCGCCGCCACGACAGGCATGCCGTGCAGGGTGCCTTTCATCACCACCAGCGCGTCTTTCTCGCCGGTCTCTTTCTGTGCAGAGGCCAGACGGTCTTTATACTTTTTCGAATCGCGGAACTTCAGCACATCCTTTGGCTCGAGCTCGCTACCCAGTTCCACGAGAGAACCTTCGTCCAGCAGGCTATGCAGGCGGTTGCGCGCCGACATACGCATGTGGTGATCGCACTTAGGGCAAACCTCCAGGTTGCGCTCCAGCTCTGCGCGGTACAGTACCTGACCGCAGCTGTCGCACTTGGTCCATACACCTTCAGGAATACTTGCCTTACGGGTGGGGGTTATATTGCTTTTAATTCGTTCAATCCAGCTCATTGATAACCTTTCTACCTGAACCTGGTCGATGCCAGTTTTGTCGCAAGGGGCGCATAATGCCACTTTTGCCCCTCACAGACCATGAATGTTGCACATTAAATCATAACATCCCGTAACATGGGATAAAAAAGTGGTCGAACCGCTCACACTTTGCGCGCCGGACGTCATAGCAACGCCCGGCGAGAATGCCGCTAAGCGCTTATTTAGCCTGCTTTGCCGCCGCCCGGCGGTGACGAATCACTTCGATAACGCCAGGCAGTACCGACAGGACGATAATCGCCACGATCAGCAGCTTCAGGTTTTCCTGTACGATCGGTAAATCACCGAACAGATACCCGGCGTAGGTGAACAGCAGTACCCACAGCAGCGCGCCAACCACGTTGTACGCCGCAAAATGACGATAGGACATGTGACCCATTCCCGCCACAAACGGCGCAAAGGTTCTGACGATCGGCACAAAACGCGCGAGGATGATGGTTTTGCCGCCGTGGCGTTCATAGAAGGTATGGGTTTTGTCGAGATAGCTACGACGGAAAATCTTCGAGTTCGGATTGCTGAACAGCTTTTCGCCGAACAATCTACCGATGGTGTAGTTCAGGGCATCGCCAACAACGGCGGCAATGACCATCAGCGCGACCATCAGGTGTACGTTGAGATCGTTAGTTGGCAGCGCGGAGAGCGCGCCGGCGACGAACAGCAGAGAATCTCCGGGCAGGAACGGCGTCACCACCAGGCCGGTTTCGCAGAACAGAATCAAGAACAGGATGGCGTAAACCCAGACGCCATACTGTGCGACCAGCTCCGCAAGGTGCACATCAATATGCAGGATGAAATCAATCAAAAAATGAATCAGGTCCATATTTGTCTTAGCCTTTAGTGACAACCGCCCCCTGTTACGGGGGCGCTGATATTAGTCCGCCAAAAACAGCGGGCCCATCGGCATCACCGGCAGGTCGAAATGGGCCGGATAATCCACCGACACCAGATACAATCCTTCCGCTTTCGCCGTCGCGGCAGCCAGAGTCCGGTCCTTCGCCGCCAGCAGTTCTGCAATCCAGCTCTCTGGCTGGTTTCCGGCGCCTACTTCCATCAGGCTGCCGACGATATTCCTAACCATATGATGAACAAAAGCGTTCGCTTTGATATCCACCACCACATAAGCTCCGTGACGGGTCACGTTGATATGCATCACGTTACGCCACGGCGTGCGCGACTGACATTGCACCGCGCGAAACGAGGTGAAGTCATTCTCGCCAATTAAACACTGCGCGGCGCGATGCATCCGCCCGGCATCCAGAGGGTGGTAATAATGCGTCACCCCCTGACTTAACACCGCCGGGCGCAGGCGATGATTATAGATGACGTAGCGGTAACGACGGGCCGTCGCGCTGAAGCGGGCGTGAAAATCGTCCGCAACATGCTTCACCCAACGCACGGCGATGTCACCAGGTAAATTCGCATTTACGCCCAGCGTCCACGCGGCGTCTTTACGCTGAGCGCGGGTTTCAAAGTGCACCACCTGGCCGGTACCGTGAACACCGGCGTCGGTACGCCCGGCGCAGAATACGTGTACTGGTTCGGCCGCCACCTGCGACAGCGCCTTTTCCAGCTTTTCCTGCACGCTGCGCACTTCGTTTTGCCGCTGCCAGCCGTAGTATTTGCTGCCGTCGTACTCGATGCCCAACGCGATTTTATACACCGGCTGCTGCTGTGGTTCAGACATCAGTACAAATACTCCTGAACCAGTTTCTCGGCGATTTTCACCGCCATCAGCGCGCCGCCAAAGCGGACGTTATCGGCCACCGACCAGAACTGAATCTGCTCGGGCATGCCATAATCGTTATGCACGCAACCGATAGACAGACGCGCATTTCCGGAAGCATCGCCGACCTGCGTCGGGAACTCGCCCTCTTCGGAAAGCTCGATATCCTCGCCACGGGTAAAGGCGTCGCGCGCCTCCTCCGCCGCCAGCGGACGCAACGCTTCAAAATTCACCATCTGCGCATGGCCATAGAAGACCGGCGATTGCACGACGCTCGCGGAAATCATCAGGCCGTCATCCTGGAGAATTTTGCGCGCTTCATCGACGATACGTCGTTCTTCGCGCACGCTACCTTCGCGATCCGGCAGGATCGGCAGCATGTTGAAAGCCAGCTGGCGCCCAAAGAAATCGTCTTCATCAATCGGAATACCGTTCAGCAGTTTCGCGCTCTGCCCCGCCAGCGCATCGACCGCTTTTTTCCCCTGCGCCGAGGCAGACAGCAGGTTGGTAACGGTAATACGCGACAGGCCGCCATCATCGATCAGCGGCTTCAGCGCCGTCAGCAGTTGGCTGGTCAGGCTGTTTGGCACCGCGATCACGTTACGGTTGCGGTAGTCGCCGAGCACGAACGGGTTGACGTCCGGCACCACCAGCGGCACGTCCGGCTCCAGCGCAAACAGGCCGCTAAGATCGATAACCAGACAACCGGCGTTGGTGGCTTCTTCGACATACGCCGCGCTGGCTTCGACGCCCGCGGCGAAGAAAGCCAACTGGGCCTGGGTCCAGTCAAAGTCGGCGGCGTCCTGCACGATGACCGATTTGCCACCATAACGCAGATGTTCGCCCGCGCTTTCATTGCGCGCCAACGCATAAATTTCGCCTACCGGAAACTGGCGTTCAGCAAGGGTTTCAAGCAGGGCTTCGCCTACGGCGCCGGTTGCGCCCAGTACGGCAATATTCCAGCCTTCAGACATGGTGGTGTACTCCAGAAAATAGCGACCCTGCCGGATTATCCGACAGGGGCATTAAGAAGATATTAACGAACAGGATGATGTACGGCATTAAAACCGAGCTGACGCAGCAGCGTCGCTGCTTTTTCATCGCTGCACTGTACGTACAGGGAAGACCATTCGCGGCGTTCCTGATAATTTTTGCGCAGCTTGTCGAATTCACCGGCAATGCCTGCCACTTTACGCAGCGGCGCATCATCGCGGCGCACATCATACACCAAATGGACCAGCCTTTTCAGCGTCGCCTGATCGAGTGGGCCGTGCAGAGTGATGCGGCCAAATTCCGGCGCCGGCAGTAGCGTATCCAGCGCCACCTGCTGCGGATGGCCAATAAACGCGCTATAGGCTTCAAAAACCTGGGTGGTGCCGCGCGCTTTGCCTTCAAGGGTATAACCGGCGATATGCGAGGTACCGATATCGACACGCGCCAGCAACTCGGTATTCAGATCCGGTTCGGGTTCCCAGACGTCAAGCACCACGCTCAGCTGCTGCCCGGCCTGCAAGCGCTTGAGCAGCGCCGCGTTATCCACCACCGGGCCACGGCAGGCGTTAATCAGGATCGCCCCCGGCTGCAGGCGGCTAATCAGCGCTTCATCGGCCAGATGCAGCGTTTTATACGGCCCGTCTTTAAACAACGGCGTGTGGAAAGTCAGGACATCCGCCTGCTGCACCAGCTCGTCCAGGCTGCGGAAGTCGCCTTCATCGCCACGATCGGCGCGCGGCGGATCGCAGAGTAATGTTTTAATTCCCAGCGCTTCCAGACGTTTTTGCAAACGCCCGCCAACGTTGCCGACGCCGACGATACCGACGGTACGATCAGCCAGCGCGAATCCGTCGCGCTCGGCGAGCATCAGCAGCGCCGAGAAAACATACTCCACCACCGCGATCGCATTACAGCCCGGCGCGGCGGAAAAGCCAATCCCCGCCTGCTGTAACCACGCTTGATCGACATGATCGGTGCCTGCGGTGGCGGTGCCGACAAACTTAATTGCCTTACCGGAGAGCAGCGCTTCATTCACCTTAGTGACGGAACGCACCATCAGCGCGTCGGCGTCGGTTAACGCTTCCTGCGGAATGGGACGACCGGGAACGGCCTGCACGTCTCCCAAACGGCTAAAAAGCTCACGCGCATAGGGCATATTTTCATCAACGAGGATTTTCACGGTTCAGTACCTGTCTGAGAACGAGAGTAAACCGGGGAAGTGTGCCATAATCTGGCCGCCAGGAACATCATCACCCGGCTTAAGTACAGCACTACGGTAAGGATTCATCATGACACCACCCGTTTCAGGTATGTCCGATCGCCCTCCGGGGACTGGCCCATCCGGCGCATCCGCCGTGGGCCCAAACGCGCTCACCATGCAGCAACGCACCGTTCTGGAGCGGCTGATAACGCGTCTGGTGACGCTGACATCGCAGCAAAACGCCGAAGTGTGGGCCTGCGTGAAGCACGATCTGGGTCTGAAAGGCGACACGCCGCTGCTGGCGAGCCATTTCAGCGCGGCTGAGAGCAACCTGAATCAGCGCTTAAGTATCGCTCAGCAAAACCACCACCATCGGCAAATTCTCGCCCAGCTCAGCGAACTGCTGACTCAGGGAAATAACCGTCAGGCGGTGAGCGATTATATCCGCCAGAATTACGGTCAAACCGTGCTGCATGCGCTGACCCAGGCGCAGCTGGAAAACGTGCTGCATCTGCTGCAAAACGGCCAGTTGGCGATCCCGCAGCCGCAGCAGCGTACGCCGACGCTGCGCCCTTTGCTGCCGGCGGAACATAACACCCTGAATCAGCTAGTGACCAAACTGGCCGCCGCAACCGGCGAATCGAGCAAGCTTATCTGGCAATCAATGCTTGAGCTGTGCGGCGTGAAATCCGGCGAACTGATCCCCGCCACCCACTTCACCCCGCTCTCGTACTGGCTGCAGGCGCGACAAACGCTGAGCGCGCAAACCGCGCCGACGATGAATTCGCTGCAGGCAGCGCTCAAGCAACCGCTGGAAGCGCAGGAGTGGCAGAAAATCGCCGATTTCGCGCAAAGCAGCTGGCAGGTGACGCCCACGACGACCTTAACCAGCCCGCAGGTGCTAACGCTATTAAATAAGGTCTTTGCGCTACGCGTGGCCCGCGCCCAGGCGACAATGGCAATTACTCCGGTCGAGCCGCTGCCCGCCCCCCATGCGGTGTATAGCAAAAAAGCGTGGACGGTGGCGATTGCCCTGCTGGTGGTGATTATTCTGCTGTGGCTGGTGCTGTAAGCTAAAAACAATCATGGCGGCCAGAACGCCGCCATGATGCCATTACTTACGCAGCGTCAGTAAAGTGACACCAATGCCCAATACCGCGCAAATCGCCCCGGCAAGGAACACGGAAGCATAGCCAAGCGAGGTGGCAAGCAGACCAGCCAGCGGGCCGGTGACGCCGTAAGAGATATCCTGAAACGCGGCATAGCCGCCAAGCGCGGTGCCGCGAACCTGGGCCGGAACCCGTTTGACTACCTCAACACCCAGCGCCGGGAAGATGAGCGAGCAACCGCAGCCGGTCAAAGCGGCGCCCGCCAGCGCCACCCAGGCGCCCGGCGCTTGCCATAGCAGCGTCAGACCAATCGCTTCAATCAGCAGTGATACCATCGCCACCTTAATGCCGCCAAAGCGATCCGGCATCCAGCCGAACAGAATACGCATCAGGACAAAAGCGCCGCCAAACGCGGTCAACGTGAAGCCGGCCATCGCCCAGCCGTGGCTGGCGAAATAGAGTGAAACAAAGGTGCCGATCACCGCAAAGCCGACGCCCTGCAGGCCGAGACCAATTCCCGGCCGCCAGATCATGCCGATGACGCTCCATAGCGAAGGACGCTCGCCGCCGTGGGCGGGAACTTTACGGACCGTGCCGTTAATCGCCCACGCCAGCAGCGGCAGCGCCATCGTGACGCAGGCCAACGCCGCCACGCCGAAGCGGCTGTAAATCAGCAGCCCCAGCGGCGCGCCCACCGCCAGCGCCCCGTACATCGCCATGCCGTTCCACGACATCACTTTACCGGAACGTCGCGGGCCAACCAGCCCTAATCCCCAGCTTAAGTTACCGGTCAGCAGTTGGCTTTCACCAAAGCCGAGAATCAAACGTCCCAGCACCAGCAGGCCAAATTTGGCCATTACCGGCACCGGCAGCAGCGCCGCCGCCAGCCAGGCGCAGCCGGCCAGAGCACAGGCCAACATTCCTTGCAGCACCGAGCGTTTCGCGCCGTACTGATCGGCCAGTCTCCCGGCATAGCCGCGGGTTAATACCGTGGCGAGAAACTGGATGCCGACGGCCACGCCGACGAGTGTGTTGCCAAAGCCGAGATCGTGGTGCACAAATAGCGGGATAACCGGTAGCGGCAACCCCACGGTCATATAGGTCAGAAAAACCGCAAAGGTAATGCGAAATAGCGAGAGATTCTCTGAAGCGTTGTTTATCGTTTTTGTCGCTGCGGACATGCGTTACCCCAGTTTTGCAGAGCAAGGCGAGAAGATGGAATGGGAATGATGGCGAGCAATTTGCCTGCTCTCGCCAGGCGCTGTCAAGACGTCAAAAAAAGGGGAGCCTCGGGCTCCCCTGGTACTGACTCTAACCAATTAGGCGCTGTATTTACGCATAACCAGGGTCGCGTTGGTGCCGCCGAAGCCGAAGCTGTTGGACATCACGGTGGTCAACTGAGCATCGGTCGGTTTGGTGACGATGTTAAGGCCGGCAGCCTGCTCGTCCATCTCTTCGATGTTGATGCTTGGCGCGATAAAACCGTGCTCCAGCATCAGCAGAGAGTAGATGGCTTCCTGTACGCCTGCGGCGCCCAGAGAGTGGCCGGTCATCGCTTTGGTGGCGGAGATAGCCGGGCTGTTGTCGCCGAAGACTTCGCGGATAGCGCCCAGCTCTTTCACGTCGCCTACCGGAGTAGAAGTGCCGTGGGAGTTCAGGTAGTCGATCGGGGTATCAACGCCGTGCATCGCCATCTGCATGCAGCGCACTGCGCCTTCGCCAGATGGAGCAACCATGTCCGCGCCATCGGAAGTCGCACCGTAACCGACGATTTCCGCATAAATATGCGCGCCGCGCGCCAGCGCGTGTTCCAGCTCTTCCACCACGACCATGCCGCCGCCGCCCGCGATAACGAAACCGTCACGGTTCGCATCATAGGTACGGGACGCTTTGTCCGGAGAATCGTTGTATTTAGTGGACAGCGCGCCCATGGCGTCGAATTCACAAGCCATTTCCCAGCACAGCTCTTCGCCGCCGCCGGCAAAGACGATGTCCTGTTTGCCCAGCTGAATCTGTTCTACCGCGTTACCGATGCAGTGTGCGGAAGTGGCGCAAGCGGAGCTGATAGAGTAGTTGACGCCGTGGATTTTAAACGGCGTGGCGAGGCAGGCGGATACGCCGGAAGCCATCGCTTTAGTCACAACGTATGGGCCCACGGCTTTCAGACCACGCGGGCTACGCATGGCATCGGCGCCGAAGACCTGGAATTTCGGGGATCCGCCGCCGGAACCTGCAATCAGGCCGACACGCGGGTTGTTCTGGTATGCTTCCGGCGCCAGACCTGCGTCGGCTACCGCCTGCTCCATGGACAGATAAGCATAGATGGATGCATCGCTCATAAAGCGAACTACTTTGCGGTCAATGAGGCCCGTGGTATCCAGTTTGACGTTGCCCCATACGTGGCTACGCATTCCTGAATCCTTCAGCTCCTGAGAGAAAGTGATCCCTGAACGTCCTTCACGCAGAGATGCCAGGACTTCCTGCTGGTTATTACCGATGCTGGAAACGATGCCCAAGCCAGTAATCACTGCACGTTTCATTCAATACCTCTGTAAGTCGCACTATTTTAAGTTTCGAGTCGCACAATAGCGTACACTTGTACGCCGAACAAGTCCGATCAGCCATTTTGTGTATAAATTTGCGCCTTCTGGCACACATCGTTAAGATCGCGCTACGCCTTGTGATTCGAGTAACTTACGTGAAACAAAACGCCATACAACCCGCCAACCTGGAATTCAACGCTGAGGGTACACCTGTTTCCCGAGATTTTGACGACGTTTATTTTTCTAATGACAACGGTCTGGAAGAGACGCGCTACGTTTTTCTCAACGGCAACCGGCTTGATAGCCGTTTTCCAACCCACCCGCGCCCGCTATTTATCGTCGCGGAGAGCGGCTTCGGCACCGGGCTCAATTTCCTGACGCTGTGGCAGGCGTTTGCTGTTTTTCGTCGCGATAATCCGCAGGCTACGCTGCAAAGATTACATTTCATCAGTTTTGAAAAATTTCCCCTGAAGGCCGATGACCTGCGCCTGGCGCACCAGCACTGGCCGGAACTGGCGCCATGGGCTGAACAGCTACAGGCGCAGTGGCCATTGCCAATCGCGGGCTGCCACCGCCTGCTGCTCGACGATGGCCGCGTCACGCTGGATTTATGGTTTGGCGATATCAACACGCTCACCGACCAGCTTGACGATTCACTCAACCGCCAGGTCGACGCCTGGTTCCTCGACGGCTTCGCGCCGGCGAAAAACCCGGATATGTGGACGCCGGGACTGTTTTCCGCCATGGCGCGCCTGGCCCGCCCCGGCGGCACGCTGGCGACCTTCACCTCCGCTGGCTTCGTTCGCCGCGGGCTGCAGGAGGCCGGCTTTAGCATGCAAAAACGCAAAGGCTTTGGTCGCAAGCGCGAAATGCTAATCGGTGAATTGACCGCCGACGTTCCGACATTCGCGCGGACGCCATGGTTTGCCCGCAGCGGTAGTCAATCGCGCGAAGCGGCGGTGATCGGCGGCGGTATCGCCAGCGCCCTGCTCTCGCTGGCGCTGCTGCGTCGCGGCTGGCAGGTGACGTTGTACTGCGCTGACGATGCGCCCGCCAGCGGCGCATCCGGCAATCGTCAGGGCGCGCTGTATCCGCTATTAAGCCAGCACGACCCTTCGCTGGCGCGCTTTTTCCCGGCGGCGTTTACTTTCGCGCGCCGCCTCTACGACGCCCTGCCAGTGGAATTTGATCATCAATGGTGCGGCGTAACCCAACTCGCCTGGGATGAAAAAAGCACGCAGAAAATCGCCCAAATGCTGGCTTCAGATTTACCGGCGGAGATCGCCTGCGCGGTGACGGCGGAGCAGGTTGCTGAACTGACCGGCGTTGATACCGGCTGCGGCGGTATCACCTATCCGGCCGGCGGCTGGCTGTGCCCGCAGCAGTTGACGGCAGAATTACTGGCGCTGGCGGCGACGCAGGGACTACGCAGCCACTACGGTTATCCCGTCGAAACGCTCAGCGCGGATGGCGACGGCTGGTTGCTCAATCAGCAGCATCGTCATCAGGCGGTAGTACTGGCGAACGGACATCGCCTGACTGATTTTGCCCAGACCAGGCAGTTACCGGCTTATCCGGTCGGCGGCCAGGTCAGCCATATCCCCACCGCGCCGGGGCTTTCCGCCCTGCGCCAGGTGTTATGCTATGACGGCTATCTGACGCCGCAAAACCCCAAGAATCAGCAACACTGTATCGGCGCCAGCTATCATCGCGGCAAGACGGATACCGATTTCAGCGCCGAAGATCAGTGGCAGAATCGCCAGCGCCTGATTGATTGTTTCCCGCAGGCGGCATGGGCAAAAGAGGTGGATGTTAGCGGCAACGAAGCCCGCTGCGGCGTACGCTGCGCCACCCGCGATCACCTGCCGATGGTGGGCAACGTTCCGGATTATGAGAAAACGTTGACGCAGTACGCCACGCTTCACCAACAGCAGGAAAATGTCGGCAGCGCGCCGGTCTATCACAATCTGTTTATGCTCGCGGCATTGGGATCTCGTGGGTTGTGCACCGCGCCATTGAGCGCCGAACTGCTGGCCGCGCAGATGAGTGAAGAACCGCTACCGCTGGATAGCGAAACCCTCGCGGCGCTGAATCCGAATCGACTGTGGGTAAGAAAACTGCTGAAGGGAAAAGCGGTAAAATAACGCCGGCTTGTGCCTTATCCCGACCTGGGTTTAGTCGCCCCGGTAGGCGCAGCGCGACCGGGGAGAGTTTCCGGATGTGGGCTAACGCCTCATCCGGATGACACCATTTATCAGGCCTGATTTTTCGCCTGCTGGTACAGGTTATTCCACATCCCTTGCACCAGAATCTGATCCGGCGGCGATAGTTCGCCCGCGCTGATGGCCTTTTCCAGGCTGCTGGCGACTTTATCATTAATCGCCTGCGCCGTATGTTCCCCTTCCCCTTCCAGCTCAGCCACCGCCAGCGTCAGGTGGCCGCGCAGATAACCGCCAGCAAACAGTTCGTCATCACTGGCGTGGTCTACCATATCGTCAATTAACGCCAGAATGCGTGATTCAAACTCCGCGATCATCGTCTTTCCTCTTTCATTTGTAGAACGTGGCTTTAGTGCAGGTCTTCCGGCCACGGAAATTGTTCTGCCGTCAGCGGCGGCGTTTGATAATACTGTTGCAGCGCGCGAATAAAGCGTGCCGGTCGCTCAGGGATCCCTTGCTCCAGATAGGCCATCACCTGGGCATGTACGCGCCGTTGAAAGGCGATGCGGTCAGGCTCAAAGTCGCCTTCGAGGTTGTCACAGCTGACGTTAAACGGAAATCCCGCCGCCGTGCAGAACAACCAGTCAAAAGCCTGTGGCTTGACCTCGACGTCTTCGAACTTGCTTTGCGTCATCGCATCGCGGCCGTCCGGGCAGTACCAGTAACCAAAATCTACCTGCTCGCGCCGCGCCTTGCCGGCGATACACCAATGGGAAATTTCGTGCAGCGCGCTGGCGTAAAAGCCGTGAGCAAACACAATCCGGTTATAGGGCACTTCGCTATTTGCAGGAAGATAGATCGGTTCGTCGTCGCCTTTAATCAGACGGGTATTAAAATCATCGGCGAAGCACTTGTCGAAGATCTCGACTAACTGCTGATAATGGTGTTGCTGTTGCATTAGTGAATTCCCAACCACTGCAAAATCTCAGCCCCGTGGCTGTCGTAAAGAAGTTTAGCGCTCATCACCGCGGAGACGATGACGATCATCGGCCGAATCAGCGACTGCCCTTTACTCAGCACCAGCCGCGAACCGGCGCGAGCGCCGATAAACTGCCCGGCCATCATCACAAAACCGGTGGCCCAAATCACTTTGCCGCCAATGATAAATAGCAGCAGGCCGCCAATATTGGAGGTGGCGTTTAGCAGTTTGGCGTGAGCGGTGGATTTCGCGAGATTAAACCCGGCGAGCGTCACAAAGGCCAGCGCATAAAAAGAACCGGCGCCGGGGCCAAAAAAACCGTCGTAGAAACCCACGCTGCCGCCAGCGACCAGCGCGAACGGCAAACCATACAGGCGACGCTGACGATCGGATTCGCCAAGCTTAGGCATCAGCAAAAAGTACAGCCCAATGCCGATCACCAGCAGCGGCAGGATTTGCTTCAAAATATCGGACTGCACGTGCTGCACCAGCAGCGCCCCCGCCGTCGAGCCGATAAACGTCATCAGAATATTGAGTTTCTGATCGGCAAGATTTACCACCTTGCGACGGATAAAGTAGAGCGTCGCGGAAATGGAACCGCCGCAGGCCTGTAGCTTGTTGGTCGCCAATGCCTGAGCGGGCGGCATACCCGCCGCCATCAGCGCCGGGACGGTTAACAACCCGCCGCCGCCAGCTAAGGAATCAATAAATCCGGCCAGAATCGCGACGAAAAAGAGCGCCACCAAAACCATTGGCGACACCATAAACAGTTCGACAAAACTATCCATTAGAGAAGATGCTCATCCAGTAGCGCCTGGCAGGAAGGCGGCAGCGGAGGCGGCGTCTTCTTCACAGGTGGGGTTGACCCAGGTTTAGGCGGTTCAAACCAGCTTTGCAGCTCGGCTCCGCAGCCATCGCCAGCCGGCGGCGGCGCTTGATCTTCGCACTCAAGGCTGCCCGCCGGGCAGCGCAGGCGCACGTGCATGTGGGCGCGATGCTGGAACCACGGGCGAACTTTGCGTAGCCATTGGCGATCGTTACCAGCATCGAGGCACAATTGCTGTTTGATAGCCGGGTTGACGAAAATACGCGTTACATCGTTATCTTCCGCCGCCATTTTAATCAGGTTGCTGATTTGCGGGCTCCACAGTGACGGCACCACCCGCTTGCCATCACGGGCGACTAAATCCAGCGCCTGTGGTTTCAGCAGTTGCGCGGAGGTCCAGCGGGTCTGCGGCAATTGCAGGAAAATATCAACATCCAGACCCGACTGATGGCTAGCGTGGCCGCCATTAAAACGCCCGCCGGCAGGCATGCCCATATCGCCAATCAGCACCGTCCCCATACCTTTATTGTGCGCCTGCAAACTCAGCCGCTGAATAAACTGCACGAGATCCGGATGGCCGAAGTAGCGACGCTGATCGGTACGCATCACCTGGTAATCAGGGGAGTTCAACGGTAGCGGCTGGGCGCCGACGATGCAGCCATTGGCAAACGCGCCAATAGACTGGGCGCTGCCGCTAATCGGCTGGGATATTTTCTGCCACGGCGTCGCCGCCAGGCTGGCGGTGCTGGCCAAAAGCGCCAGCAGTGCGATAACGGTATTTTTCATCGGTTACCAGCGTGGAATTGATGTTGTCACGTCGCCATTCTGCGCGCGTTGACGCATAAAGTGATCCATTAACACGATAGCCAGCATGGCCTCGGCGATCGGAACCGCGCGAATGCCGACGCACGGATCGTGACGCCCTTTGGTGATCATTTCGACTTCTTCGCCGAAGCGGTTAATCGTATGACCGGGAACGGTAATACTGGAGGTTGGCTTCAGCGCGATGTTAGCAACAATTTGCTGGCCGCTGCTGATACCACCAAGAATGCCGCCGGCGTGGTTACTCTGGAAGCCGGCTTTGGTGATTTCGTCGCGGTTTTCGCTGCCGCGCAGTTTGACCACCTCAAAACCATCACCGATTTCTACCCCTTTCACCGCGTTGATGCTCATCAGCGCGTGGGCGATATCGGCATCCAGGCGGTCGAACACCGGCTCGCCGAGGCCCGGAGGAACGCCGTCAGCCACGACGGTCACTTTCGCGCCAATAGAGTCGCCCTCTTTTTTCAGGCCGCGCATCAGTTCATCCAGCGCGTCGATTTTATCCGGATCCGGGCAGAAGAATGGGTTCTGCTCAACCTGATCCCAGTCTTTGATGGCCAACGGAATATCGCCCATCTGCGTCAGGCAGCCGCGGATCACAATACCAAATTTAGCCGCGAGGAATTTTTTGGCAATCGCCCCGGCCGCCACGCGCATCGCGGTTTCACGCGCAGACGAACGGCCGCCGCCGCGATAGTCGCGCAGGCCGTATTTCTGCTCGTAGGTGTAATCCGCATGACCCGGGCGGAACAGATCTTTAATCGCGCCGTAGTCCTGGGAACGCTGATCGGTGTTTTCAATCAACAGGCCAATACTGGTGCCGGTGGTCACGCCTTCGAAGACGCCGGAAAGGATTTTCACCTGGTCCGGTTCGCGGCGCTGGGTGGTGTAACGCGATGTCCCAGGGCGACGGCGATCCAGATCGTGCTGCAGGTCAGCTTCGGTCAGCGGAATGCCTGGCGGCACCCCGTCGACGATGCAACCCAGCGCCAGGCCGTGCGATTCGCCGAAGGTGGTGACGCGAAAGAGTTGTCCAATTGTATTTCCTGCCATCACGGCTCCATTCTTTTCGTTATGTTTGCGTGTTGTTTTTTTAGTCTTTATAAATGCCGAAATGCGCACGAGCGTCAATGAGCTGCTGTTTAGTCAGCATAAAGACGCCATCACCGCCGTTATCAAACTCAAGCCAGGTGAACGGCACGTCCGGGTACTGCTCCATCAGATGTACCATGCTGTTACCGACTTCACAAATCAGAATACCGTCGTCGTTGAGGTAATCCGGCGCGCAGCCAAGAATGCGGCGCGTTAGCTTCAGGCCATCGCTACCGGAAGCCAGACCCAGAACCGGCTCATGCTCATATTCATCGGGCAGATCGGCCATATCTTCTTCATCAACGTACGGCGGATTGGTCACGATCAGATCGTACTGCAGCTTCGGCAGATCGCGGAACAGATCGGAGCGGATCGGGGTAACCTGGTTAATCAGGCCATGTTCTTCAACGTTATGTTCGGCAACGGCCAGCGCGTCCGGGGAGATATCGACAGCGTCGACTTCCGCTTCCGGGAAGGCATAGGCGCAGGCGATGGCAATACAGGCGCTACCGGTACACATATCGAGAATATGCTGCGGTTTGTGATTTATCAGCCCGGAGAACTGGTTATTGATCAGTTCGCCAATCGGCGAGCGCGGTACCAGCACGCGCTCATCGACATAGAATTCATGGCCGCAGAACCATGCTTTGTTGGTCAGGTAAGCGACGGGTATGCGTTCGTTGACGCGGCGAATCACGCGCTCGACGATACGATGTTTTTCGCTGGAGGTCAGGCGCGCGGTGCGCATATCTTCCGGTATATCTAACGGCAGGTACAGCGAGGGTAATACCAGCTGTACGGCCTCATCCCACGGGTTATCGGTGCCATGACCGTACCAGATGTTGGCGGCGCTAAAACGGCTTACCGCCCAACGCAGCATGTCCTGAATGGTCTGCAGCTCATTGACCGCTTCATCAACAAAAATTTTATCCACGCAATCCTCCAGGGCACGCTCTGCTATAAATTCGGCGGCTAGTTTGCCACGACGGCGGCGATAAATCAGCATTCTTGCGCAGCCGGAGTGGGGAAAAATAGGTTTTCCTTGCCTGAAGCGCGGGCGAGTCGGGTAAACTAACGAAAAGAAATAGTGAGATTGGGCAATGAAAAAGAAAACGCCGCTAAGCGCGGAGGATCAGGCGCTATTCCGCCAGCTAATGACCGGCACCCGGAAAATTAAACAGGACACCATCGTACACCGCCCGCAGCGCAAGAAGCTCAGCGAGGTACCGCCTAAGCGATTGCTGCAGGAACAGGTGGATAACAGCCACTATTTTTCCGACGAGTTTCAGCCGTTGCTCAATACGGAAGGCGCGATGAAGTACGTGCGCGCGGATGTCAGCCATTTTGAGCTGAAAAAGCTGCGCCGCGGTGACTATTCGCCGGAGCTGTTTCTCGACCTGCACGGTTTAACCCAACAGCAGGCAAAACAAGAATTAGGCGCGCTGATTGCCGCCTGCCGCCGCGAACATATCTTCTGCGCCTGCGTGATGCACGGACACGGCAAACACATCCTCAAGCAGCAAACGCCGCTGTGGCTGGCGCAACATCCGCATATTATGGCGTTCCATCAGGCACCAAAAGAGTACGGCGGCGATGCCGCGCTATTGGTACTGATTGAAGTTGAAGAGTGGTTGCCGCCGGAGCTTCCGTAAGCGGAAGCTCCGAGGGTGGAAAGCCTTAGATGGCTTTCGCCATTCTCAAATTGCAGGGGCTCATCTGCCAGTTGAATTCGCCCTTGCCGTCGGCGTCGAGGGTGACGCAGGCAATCGCTGAGGTAGTAAACATCGGGGGCGTTTCCCCCGGGCACAGCTCTGAGACGAGGTACCCCACCAACGGCAGGTGTGAAACGACCAGCGCCGTTTTCACGCCCTCATTCGCCAGCGCCTGAAGATAAGCGCTAACCATCCCTACATCGCCGCACGGCGTGAGTTCCGGCATCACGTCGACATCTTTCGGCAGGTTCATGCACTCCCCTACTACGTCGAGAGTTTGCTCTGCACGCAGGTAAGGGCTGACAAGCACCCGCTCAATATCCACTTTTTGACCTTTCAGCCAGGTTGCCATCTGACGAGATTCGTCACAACCGCAAACGGTTAATGGACGAACGGAGTCACTGGCTGCATCGAGGGCAGCGTCGCCGTGACGCATGATAAAAACTTGCATATTGCACCGCTTTTGTTAACCAGAATCACCGCAACTCGCTCTGCGTAAACAATACGCAGGCGACCCGGTGGCCGGGCATTGTGCCTGATCCATCCAACGAATGAAACGCTGTTTTTTACCTCAATGGCGTAAGTATAGTCAATATTTGTTTACAAAACCGCCAATCAACAGCGCCAGCCAACGTTGGATTTACCTTCTTTTGACCATAACTTAGGTCGTCCGTTCACCAGTGGGCCAAAAGGTCGCCCCCTGCTCGGCCATGCGCAATAAGGTGTCGCACGGAGAAAAACGAGGGCCGTACTGTGCGGCCAGACGCTGCAAGATTGCGGCGACTTCACCCGCGCCGAGGCTATCCATATAGCGGAACGGGCCGCCGAGAAACGGCGGAAAACCTATACCAAAGACGGCGCCAATATCGCCATCACGCGCGCTACGTACGATCTGTTCATCAAAACAGCGCGCCGCCTCGTTGAGCATCATCATCACGCAGCGTTCAGCGACCTGCTGAGCAGACAAACGCGCCTGCGGACTTGCTACAGCCAATAATGGGTAAATAGCCGGGTCAGCCCGTTTTTTGCTTTTACGCCTTTTTGTCTCATAAAGATAGAAACCGCGATTATTTTTTCTGCCTTTGCGATCGTCCTTCAAAATCGCGTCAATGATGTTTGCAGGCGGGCTAAAACGTTCACCAAAAGCGGTCTCCAGTACCGGGATAATCTTAGTGCCTGTATCAATGCCGACTTCATCCAGCAACTGAATAGGTCCAACCGGGAAACCAAATTTAACCAACGCATTATCAATATGTTCAACCGGCTCGCCCTCCAGCAGCAGGCGCATGGCTTCATTGATATAGGGCGCCAGAATACGGTTAACATAAAAACCGGCGCGATCCGCGACCACGATCGGCGTTTTGCCCTGCAGCTTCGCCAGCTTCACCACCGTGGCGATGGTTTGCTCATCGGTCGTTGCGTGCGGGATAACCTCAACCAGCGGCATTTTTTCGACCGGACTGAAAAAATGCAGACCAATTACCTTCTCAGGCCGCGCGGCCTGAGCGGCGATCTCGCCGATCGGTAGCGATGAGGTATTAGAAGCAAAGATCGTCTGCGGCCCGCAACAGTGTTCGATCTCGCCAACCATCCGCTGCTTCAGCGCCAGATCCTCAAACACCGCTTCGATGACCACATCGCGATGGGCAAAGCCATGATAATCCGTAGCGCCGGAAATCAGCGCCAGCTGACGATCGCGTTCACTGGCGCGCAGATAGCGGCGACGCACCTGCTTATCCAGCAGATCCCAACTGTACTTGAGCGCATGATTGATGCCTTTCGCCTGAATGTCTTTTATGCGTACCGGCAGGCCGCCTTTACAGGCGGTGACGTAAGCAATTCCGCCTCCCATTAAGCCGCCGCCGAGTACAGCAATGCTATTCAGCGGAGCGGGGTCAGCTTCGGCGCCACGATCTTTTTTCAGATCGGTGCTGGCAAAGAAAATAGAACGTAACGCTTGCGATTGCGGCGTCATCGCCAGTTCGCCAAACGCTCGCGCCTCTTCGGCGTAACCGCTGCTGCAGCCGTGCGCCAGTCCGTTTTCTATCACCTGTAAAATACGTTCTGCCGCCGGGTAATTACCCTGCGTTTTTTGCCGGGTCTTTTTCGCCACCATGCGGAACAGCAGCTGACGCCCCAGAGGCCCGGCAAGTACCCGTTCGCGCACCGGTACAGTTCGGCTCGCCGGCCGCCCCTGTAACGCCAGCTCAACCGCGGTCCGCAGCAATATCGATTGCGGGACAACATCGTCCACCAGCCCGGCTTTCAACGCCTGACGCGGACGCAATTGTTTACCGGTGAGGATCATTTCAAGCGCCGTACTGACGCCAATCAGCCGCGGCAGGCGTTGAGTGCCGCCGGAGCCCGGTAGCAACCCCAGTTGCACTTCCGGCAATCCCAACCGCGTTTTATCATCGTCGCTACAGACTCGCCCATGACAGGCCAGCGCCAGCTCCAGGCCGCCGCCAAGGCAGGCGCCGTGAATGGCGGCAATCACCGGGATAGAGAGCGCGTGGATCTCGGACATGATCTGCTGGCCCTGGCGCGCCAGCGCTTCGGCTTCTGCGGCGCTGGTACAACGAGCAATCATGTTGATATCCGCGCCGGCGATAAAGTTGTCGGGTTTAGCGGAGATAAATACGGCGCCGCGCAGCGCCTTATTTTCGCGGAGCTGGCGGATAATCGCCCGCACCTCGCCGCCGAACTCGGCTTTCAGGGTATTCATCTTTTCGCCGGGCGCGTCGATGGTAATAACGGCGATGTTATCCGGGCGAATTTCAAGCGTAAAAGCTGTTGCAGCTTCCATTATTCGGCCTCCAGAACCATAGCGGAACCTAAACCCCCCGCCGCGCAGGCGGTAACCAGACCAAATCCGCCGCCGCGGCGCCGGAGTTCATGCAATGTCTGCGTAATCATGCGCGCGCCGGTCGCCGCAAAGGGGTGTCCGTAGGCGATAGAGCCGCCCAGCACGTTGAACTTGCTGGCATCGACTTCCCCGGTTGCCTGTGAACGGCCCAGCACTTCCCGGGCGAAACGATTACTGGCTAAACATTGTAGATTCGCCAGCGTCTGCGCGGCGAAAGCTTCATGCATATCAATCAACGTGAGGTCTGCAAGGGTAATTCCCGCCCTATCCAACGCCAGCGGCGTCGCCCACGCCGGCCCCAGCAACATATCCTGCCAGACATCAATAGCGGTGAAAGCATAGCTACGCAGGTAGCCCAGCGGCGTTAACCCCAACTCTTTGGCCCGGGATTCGGTCATCATGATCACCGCGGCGGCGCCGTCGGTGAGCGGCGTACTGTTTGCCGCCGTGACGCTACCGTGTTTACGATCGAACGCCGGACGTAACTTTTGGTAATCCGCCAGGGTTGAATTTTTACGAATATTGTTGTCCTGCTCCAGCGGCTCGCGATAAGGCGGTACATAGGCCGTCATCACTTCACTGGCCAGTTTGCCCTCTTCCCAGGCGCGGGCGGCAAGCTGGTGTGAACGCAGCGCCAGCGCGTCCTGATCTTCACGGCTAATGCCCCAGGTTTTCGCCATCTGCTCAGCGGTGTCGCCCATCCGCAGGCCGGTTGAGTATTCCGCGACAGCAGGCGGCACCGGTAAAAGATCGCGCAGGCGCAGGCGGGAAAAGAGTTTTAGCCGTTGGCCAAGGGTGCGCGCTTTATTGGCATCCACCAGGGTGCGGGCCAGTTTTTTACTCACGCCGATGGGGAGAACGGAGGAGGAATCAGCGCCGCCGGCGATGCCCGCGCGGATCGTGCCGGCCATCAGGCTTTCGGCAATATTAGCTACCGCCTGGAAACTGGTGGCGCAGGCGCGGCTGACGCTATAGGCGTCGGTATGTACATTCATGCCGGTACCGAGCACGATTTCACGAGCAATATTCGGCGCTTCCGGCATCTGTACAACCTGGCCGAAGACCAGTTGTTCAATCACTTCCGGGGGAACTTCACTGCGCGCCAGCATTTCGCCGACGACCATTTTACCCAGATCTACGGCCGGAACGCCGTGATACGCCGTCGCCTGACGGGCAAATGGGGTACGTAAACCGCTGACAATGGCAATGCGATCGCCCTGACGGGTGATAAGCGGTAATGCCTGACTCATAACTCTCCCCTGTTAACCGATAAAACCAAGTGGTCTGACCTGATAACTAGTCTTAACTAATTTTTTACATTAAGCCAATCGGGGAAGAGAAAAAGTGGGAGCCAAAACACATTGAATAGAAAAGATAACGCCTCAAGAAAGAGGCGTTAAGAGAGAGGCTTAACGTAACCCCAGCTGGAAGATCAGCGATTCCGCTTCACAGCTAAAAACAAAATCGATATTCAACTGCACGCCGCCATCAACGTCGGTGAACGTCGAGTTAATTTTGCACGGTTCAGATTCCACATTGCGGGCTTTTTCGCTCAGCGCGGCGAGGGTTGCTTCCGCTTCAGCGCGGTTTGCAAACACACGGCTGTAGGAGGCGGTGCAGTCGGTGTTGTCCACAATGGTGCCAACATCCATACAGCAGCAAACCGGGGTTTCATCAGCGCTACATTTACTCATCGTAGATTTCCTCTGTATATGCACCTTCGGTGCCAGACAAATAATGCGCCTATTTTACGCCCGCCCTCGTGCCCCCTCCAGTTGTTAATGGCAGGAAAACGCTTAAGTGACAGAAATCACACTTAAAAATGATCCAAAACAAAAATGCCCCAAATTGGGTATGACGAAGCAGGGCAATTTTGCCAGCTGGATCGCGTTTCTGTTATCACACTTGAAAAATCTTATAAACAAACTTGCAACAACTCATCTGGTCAGACCTATACTCAGGCCACTGGTCTGATTTCTCTGTTGTAAAGCAGACCCTACACTTCGCGCTTCTGTTACGGCATGTAACATAGTTTAAATAAAAATAACTCAATGAGGTTATGGGCATGAGCCAGAAAACCCGCTTTACCCAATCTGCCCTTGCAGTGGCTGTAGCACTTGTTTCAACCCAAGCCTGGTCAGCAGGATTCCAGTTAAATGAATTCTCCGCTTCCGGCCTTGGTCGTGCCTATTCCGGTGAAGGGGCAATCGCTGACGATGCGGGCAACGCCAGCCGTAACCCCGCGTTAATCATGATGTTTGACCGGCCGACAATGTCGGCAGGCGCCGTCTTCGTCGACCCGGACGTTAATGTTTCTGGTACTTCGCCGACCGGTAAAAGTCTGAATGCAGACAATATTGCCCCAACGGCATGGGTACCAAACCTCCACTTTGTTTCGCCAATTAACGATCAGTTTGGTTGGGGCGCATCTATCACCTCTAACTACGGTCTCGCGACTGAATTTGCTGATAACTATGCTGCCGGCAGTATGGGCGGCACAACCGATCTCACCACCGTTAACTTCAATTTAAGCGGCGCCTATCGCCTGAACAGCAACTGGAGCTTTGGTTTAGGTTTTGACGCGGTGTACGCGAAAGCGAAAATCGAACGCTACGCAGGTGATTTAGGACAAATCGTTGCCGGTTCCGGTAAACTGCCGCCAGCGCTGGCGGGCAGGGTCAGCCAGATCCCTGCCGACACTCAGATTGCGCATTTGAACGGCAACGAATGGGGTTTCGGCTGGAACGCCGGTATCCTGTATGAGCTGGATAAGAACAACCGCTATGGTTTCACCTACCGCTCGGAAGTTAAAATCGACTTTGATGGCAACTATAAGAGCGATCTGCCGTCCGCGTATAACCAGATCCTCGGCAACTTCGGTTTACCGGCCGGTACCGATGGCCGTACCACTAACGGCTCGCTGACCCTCAACTTGCCAGAGATGTGGGAACTGTCGGGTTATAACCGCGTCGCGCCGCAGTGGGCAGTTCACTATAGCCTGACCTACACCAGTTGGAGCCAGTTCCAGGAGCTGAAGGCCACCGGTAGCAATGGCCAGACGCTGTTCTATAAAGATGAAGGCTTTAAAGATGCTTACCGCATCGCGCTGGGTACCACCTATTACTATGACGATAACTGGACCTTCCGTACCGGTATCGCCTTCGATGATAGCCCGATTCCGGCTGGCACCCGCTCCATCTCTATCCCGGATCAGGATCGCCTGTGGCTGAGCGCCGGTACCACCTACGCGTTCAATAAAGATGCTTCAGTGGATGTTGGTGTCTCTTACATGCACGGTCAGCACGTGGAAATTAAAGAAGGTCCTTACACCTTCCGTTCTGAAGGTACCGCCTGGCTGTACGGCGCGAACTTCAACTACCGCTTCTGATAAGCCAACGGTATAAAAAAGGGTGAACATCATGTTCACCCTTTTTCTTTTCTGACCCGCATGGATTACTGCGAATCGATATCTTTCAGCTCATCCTGAATCGCCTGCGCGTTCGGATTATCGGCCGGCGTCAGCTTACCGCCGTTGGCGATAAAGTCGTGCCGCTGGAAGTAGGCTTCACGCATCAGGATGTATGGATCGGAAGACTGGCGCAGCAGGCCGTCGGAATCCAGCAGCTGAGCGCGCGTTTCAATCCCTTCGACCGCCCATTTACCGATGGACATCGGCCAGGTCAGCCAGGAGAGTACCGGATACAGGCCATCGGCCATGTCGCCGCCCTCATCACGCAGGGTGAAACTACCATAGAACGGCAGCTGTACGTACGGGCCGTAGCCCACGCCGTAGTGGCCCAGCGTGCTACCAAAGCGATGCGGTTCAACGCGCTGCAGCTGCGGGTTCGCCATACCTGCGACGTCGATTAAGCCACCCATCCCGAGAATAGTGTTAAGGAAGAAGCGTGTGAAATGCACCATGCCTTTATAGGGATCGCCCTGCAGGAAGGAGTTGACCATTACCGCCGGCTCTTCAAGGTTGCTGGTGAAGTTGCTTAAACCATTACGCGCCGGTTGCGGCACATAATCACGCCAGGCGACGGCGACGGGACGCAGTACATAAGGATCAACCACATTAAAGTTGAAGTTGAACATGGTACGGTTAAACCCTTCAAGCGGATCTGAACGCCCCTGCGGCCGATCGTCAGTGCTGGAACTGGCACATCCCACCAGCAATGTGGCGCCAAGCGCAAGCGCCGACAGGCGATAATTCATAGGTGTCTCCCTGTTAATTCTGACTATCGCTGGAGGCATCCGGGACGGCGCCCCCATTAGCATTTTATCGTTGGGTAGCTGCTTTCAGCATAGCCTTCTTTGGCATAATTGTTGCTCCCCGATTCTATACATATTTTGCAATATTCGTATTGCTATTCTTGCCATTGCGCTGAATTTAGGAGCATATCCTGTGCCGCCGCGCTGATTTCTCTCTACGCTTAGTAACAAATACAAAGGGAGAGCAGCCATGACCCGACAAAATACCCCCACCAGTATGCATGATAGCGATGAACGAGAAGTTGAAAGCGAAGAGAAACAGCATGGCGAGAAAATAGAAGTGGATGAAGAGCGTCTACCTTCGCAGGCAATGGCTACCCATGAGGTGATTCGCCAGGAGGGTGAAAAGGAGCTCGAGCGCGACGCCATGGCGCTACTATGGTCAGCAATTGCCGCCGGTTTGTCGATCAGCGCCTCGCTGGTAGCCAAGGGGATTTTTCATGTTCACCTTGGCGCCCTGCCCGGCGGTTATCTGCTGGAGAATTTGGGATACACCTTCGGCTTTATTATTGTCATTCTCGCCCGCCAGCAGCTGTTTACGGAAAATACCGTCACCGCTGTGCTGCCGATTATGCATAAACCCAGCGCCGGTAATATTGCTTTATTGCTGCGCCTGTGGGGCGTGGTGTTATTAGGTAATTTATTGGGTGGGGCTATCGCCGCCTGGGCGTTTAATATCATGCCGATTTTCGATGACGCCACTCGTGAGGCGTTTCAAAGCATCAGCCAGAAAGTAATGGAAAACACGCCGACCGAAATGTTTGCCAACGCGATTATTTCCGGCTGGCTGGTGGCGACAATGGTCTGGATGTTCCCGGCCGCCGGCTCGGCGAAAGTCATCGTCATCATCCTGATGACCTGGCTGATTGCGCTGGCGGACACCACGCATATCGTCGTCGGCAGTGTGGAGATTTTCTATCTGATTTTCAGCGGCGCCCTGCCCTGGCAGGAGTTCATCTGGCCCTTCGCGCTGCCGACCCTCGCCGGCAACATCTGCGGCGGCACCTTTATCTTCGCCCTGCTAAGCCACGCCCAGATTCGCAACGACATGACCCAGGAACAGAAAGCCAAATCGAAGGCCGAAGCAGATAAAAAGGGCTAAACGGCTGCAAATTAAGCAATTAATCGCAATGCGCTTAACGGGCGGCGGAAAAAACGCTATAATCCCGCCGCCTTGTCCCCTTAGTTAAATGGATATAACGAGCCCCTCCTAAGGGCTAGTTGCAGGTTCGATTCCTGCAGGGGACACCATGTTTACCTCATCTTACGGCTATTTCAATTCTCTTCCCCACCCGGTTTAACAATCCCAAGTGCCAGCGTATGTTGCGGATCGCGGGCTATCCAACTACAAGGTCGGCGAAAATACTCAGCACTTATCGCGGCAAGCGCGATGACAATTAACATTTCCATCTCGCCACAGTTGCCCCAATAAGCATCCTGCCGATGGCGGGTAATATTCCAGCCGCAGCCAGATAGCGTAGGCTGCGCAAACAGTATGCAGGCGTCAGGTGCCTCTTCGAGCCCGATTTGCCGCTCCGCTCGAGAGCAAGTCTCTGATAATGTTTCTTTATCTGTAACATCGTACACTTCACCGCGAGTGAGGCAGACGGAGCCGCCCTTACCAACCAGCCATAATGCCGCCGACTCGCCGGCTGGCAGTACCGAGTAAAAGGAAGCCATTAGCGAGTGGCACCCGGCCACCAGAATCGCTTCATTGCTCGCTAAGGTGTCGCTTATCGCAGCAAATTCCGCAAGGCTCTGTTCGCCTCTCCACAACCGTGGCTCAGCAGGCAACCCGACTGTAGGAAATGCCGCCTGCATCTGAGCGCAAAATGCCTGCCAGGCGCGGCGCGACCCCTGCCAGTAACAGCACCGTAAATCGGGTAACCCGGCGTGGAGGCGTTGTTCCTTCCATTGCAGCACCAGCATTTTCGCGAGCTGTACCTCGCGTTCATGCGCAGGCTCAACCAAGGTACGGGCAACTCGTAATGCCTTGCCGTTCGCCTCGTTTTTTACCTCTGCGGGACGCTGTTCATGTTTGAGCAGGCGCCACCAATGCGTATTCGTTGATCCAGACGGCCCAAGCAACACTACGTCACTTAACGTAAAATGCAGCTGATGCTCTGTCCACCACTCCTGCTGATACTGACTGACCAGCCGGTAATAGTATTGAGCGTAATGAACCGACAGCCGATAATAGAGGAGACGAAGCATCCACAGCATCACCATCACTATCGCACTGCCGCATGACACTATGCCGACAACGTTTCCAACAGGCTGAAGTATTAGCGCCCCGATTCCCGAGAACACCACCACTATCAAGCTTACCGACAACCAGAGCACACCATATGGCGGGCTGGCAACCTGGTAAGGCGGATATTCAGGTAATGGCCTCATCTTCCATATCCGCACAATAGGTGCAGAGTAAGGTTCTGGCGTCTTTCCTGTAACATTGTTCGCTCCTCCTCCAACTATACCAGCAGCGTTGAGGCTATTGATTCCGTCCAACGCTTTTCTATTTGTGATTTCTTCAGCGCCTGCCGCTGCTCACTAATCATCTGGGTTTGACCGGCAACGACCACGCCAGGCTCCATGGTGGGCAACTGTAACTGCGCAGCGTTTTCCAGCATCGATAACGGCTTACCAGAAAGCAGATCGATTGCCTGAGTTTCCAGATAAATAGCCCCCGCAGCGCCAATCACCCCAATGAGCTCACCCATTACCCGCTTTTGTTTAATGATAACGGCGACACCGCCTGCGACCGTCGCTGCCCCAACTACCGCACCAGCAATCATCAGTGGAGTTAGCGGTTTACTGCTTCGGCTGCCGAAGTAGATCATCCGCTGCAGAAAATAACTCCCCCACGGCTCGCGGGCTCCTAGAGCGCTGTGCATAAACCATGCGCGGGAATCATGTATTTGCTCGTCGAACAACGCTCGTACCAGTCCTGCTGGCAGATGGGCATTACTGCTCTCACCCTGCGGCGGAAAAAGTATTTTTTCTCGCTCGGCGCCTGTGGTTTTTATTTTTAGCCACTCACCGTATTCATCATCACCATTTAGCAGGAAAATCGCATTACTCATTGCGTCGACGGCCTTAAACAACCAATTGCCGTTATCCGTACGCGATAGTCGATGATAATCCTCCCGAAACTCATCTGCCGCCTGACGCAATTGCGTCTGCCCAAGGGCAGCATCAAAATCTTTTGGCCCTTGCGGCAGCATCAGAAACGCGGACTCCTGAGCTTGCTCAACAATACGTTTACGCCGTGCTTTTTCTACCGCCTGTTGGGCCTCCTCTCTCTCAACTTCAGATTTTTTTCTGACCTGCGGATCGCTATCTTTATCCAGTTCATTTGCCGCAGAATCGATGTAAAAGCGCTGGGTCTTGTAGCTACCGCCGGCATAGCGATTAATGCGCCATGCGGTGATCCAAGCGATCTGTTCTTCCAGGGCTCGTTCCAGGCAGAGGGGAGCACGTTGGGGGTCATATTTGGCGGCCAGTTCGGCCGAGCCTGGGTCCTGAGGCGTCGGAAGCCCTAAAGTTAGCTCACGCCAAGCATTGAAGCGATTGATCAATATTCGAGAAAGATAGAATTCGCGACCCAAATCAAAAGACATCGTTCTCCACGCATCTCTTGCCAAATCCTGAGGTAATATTTCCATAGGTAATTTCAAAGGGGCCCCATATTCGAAAGCTGAGGCAAACATTTCGTGTAAAGCAATTTGTGAAAGTAAATAACCATCGTTTACTGCATTGGCTTTTCCCTGATCCCCCGGCGGATAGCCTCCCCCTATATCCGAGTGCCCCCCCGGATAAATAACCTCCACGCTATTCGCCGGGTATTTGCCGTCCGGGCGGCGAATGGAATCCAGCGGGAAACACAGCCGCTGTTCATGTGCCGAAACCAGATGTACACAGCGTTTGATAAATCCGCCGTAGAACTCTTCATCCGGCAGCTCCTGGCTTCCGTCCGCCCACCCCATATGTCCTTCCGCTACGGGGGCAATATGCGCGACCCCCACTGAAGCAACGGTATCTAACAGGCCCAAAAACTCCACGCTTAATGGGATCTTCAGCTCTCCCACCGCCAGACACTGTTCGGGCTTTGTTTCTCCCTCCCCTGGCTTTGGCAGCAGTTCGCTCAGCCAGTTAACAAAGGTCCTGGCCGCTGCCGCTCCACGAGAAAAACCATACACATACAGCTTAATGCCTAATAGCTTCTGTTTGCCGGGCGTAGCGGGCAGCAGCGCTTTGTGCAGATCTGCGGACATTGCATTCAACAGATTATGGATGGTTTCATAGCGGTTAGCACCGCCGGTCAGGCCAAAGGAAACCATCGATGTTGCCATCTTTTTGACCGCCTTCCAGCTGTCGCCATCCGAGAGCGCATCCTTATCCATGGTCCGTTTGAGAGCATCGACCAGCCGTAGCAGCCCCCAGTTTATCCGGTCTTCGCCGTGTGTTGCCGCGGCGAGCCCCATTGTACTGAAATCCAGATCCATCACCTCCGGGAAAGGAGTACCGACGCCGGGAATATAATATTTGTAGTATTTATTGCCGCCACTGTTGCTGGCATCCAGCAGCTCAGGCCCTTTATCCGCCAACCCACCAGCATAACCCTGGCCAATAGTGGCGCGGAACAGGCGGGCAATATTAGTTGGATGCTTCGGATTGGCGACAAAAAGATCGTGATTAAGGTTATTACCGGTGCCATCAAAAAACAGGCTGATATGCAGTGTCTTGCAACAGGGGGGGTCCACGCGCCGCCCGACGGCCAGCGATAATTGCTGTCGGTAGGCCGTTTCAAGGCTCTCCTGGCGGAGGCTATTCTGCCCTACCAGCGCGGCTTGCGTCGGTAAACGTCCTTGCGCCGGAAACGCAGGCGGGTACCATGCCCGCTCGCTAATTATCGCGGACATAATTTCGGCTCCATCATCTTTATAGGTTCCTTAATGGGGTATCCCGGACTGCCGTAGTTGGCACAACTGGTGGTCACTTTGGCCCGATCGCAGGGCAAAAAATGCACGGTGATCCCGCAGGTTTCCTGTCCCGTATAGTCCGGTACCGAAACAACTTTGCTGTGTCTTTTATTCAGCTTTATCATCTTTTTTTCCCAAGCAAGATATTTAGCATCATCACCAAAGCCAGGAAATCCATTCATATCTCCCACCCCCGTTTCCCAGTTCACCTTTACCGTCATCCCTGGTCTCCATTTCGCAGGTACCTGGTAACAGCATCCACCGCCGCCCCCCTGATACGGCCCGATAATGTCAATTCCCGACTGGCCATCGACGCTGAAAGCGTTAATCGCCCAACGGGTATGATTGATGGCTTTAATGGTTCCCGCCAGCGTCCCCTGGCTGGCGACAGTCAGCAGCAATGCCACCTGTATCACGCGCGGAAATGTCAGGTTCATGGGATATTCCTTTATCAATAACGAGGCATGTGAGTCATGATCTGGTTTTCATTCTGCAGGGGAGTGCCGCTCCACCAGGGTATTCATCACCCATTCCTCGCGATCGTTGTCCAGCAAAATTCCATTTTTTGTCGCATCCAACATCGCCCGAAAGCAGGCTGAAAAGCGTTCCTCTTGGGAGTTGAACCAGCTGTTCGGCAGACTTCGATGGCGAAGAAATAGCCTAACGTCGCAAAGGCACATCATCACTTCGAATTGCTCATCACTGAAGGCGATTTTCTGGCATTTTTCACCACGCCCAAGCGGAGCGCCGTGACCGATCAATAGTGCCGGCCTGGCATCAAGATCCAGCCAGCTCCAGAAGAGTGCGGGACGTCGCAGCTGCACTTGCTGCTCAGGTTGCAGAATATCGGAAAATAGCCAGGGAAATAGACGAGCGTCAAAGTAGCGAAAAAGGCCTGATCGCCCCTCATGCGTTGCATCAACGCAGTCAGTTAGCCATTCGGCTAGCGTGGAGAAAGTCCACTGCGACCCTATTGCCAGTAATGGCGTTCTGGTTTGCGTTTTATACGCCAGTTCGATAAACCACTGCCGCTGTAGCGGGGCATTGAGTACGATACGAATCAGTAGCGGCGCTATTTCGGGCAGGGATTCCTCCGGCAGGCCAAGGTAAAGGGACTGCCATTGAAGAGGGGGAGAAAACTCCTCAAGTGCCGGGATAATGGAATAATCGAGACCGCTCTGGTCAATAATAAAATCAAGATACTCCGTTTCTATTTCGGCACAAAGCGGCTCAAGCTTGCTTACCCAGTAGCTTATACATTGCATACTCAATTATGTTTCCCTCTGTAAGAAACGCTCAGGTATATTGCTATTTTTTTCCCTATTTTTTTATGCTACACACCTTCGCCAACAATAAAATAATAATGATTGAGATGAGATAAAATTAAGCAACGCCACTAAAAAAATAAAAAATCACTTCAATATATTCATCAATATGAAATTGATGAATTACCCTAGGCTAATGGCGCTGAATGTGCATAATCAGGCAACCGGGAAAGCAATCTGCGCAGCTTCGCGCAAAACGCCCGATACCTGAGTCATGCCAACCAGGCGTCAGCCTTTGTTATCAGTTTTTAGCAGGCGGTATACATGAAACAAATCACCATCAGTGATATGCAGCAGCAGAGCGCTGCCGCGGCGGCCGCTCCCCGCCTACGGGCGCATCGTAACTTCCATCCGGAACTCAGCGATCCGGTACAGCGTCTGGCCATTGCCATGGAGCCGGGAACTTACATTCGTCCTCACCGTCATCCTCATACTTTTGAGCTGCTGCTGCCGTTAAGCGGCCGTTTTGTAGTACTGAACTTCGATGAACAAGGCACCGTGACCCACCGCGTGGTATTAGGAGAAGAGTGCGCAGCGCTGGAAATGGCGGCCGGCACCTGGCATGCGGTACTGTCGCTGGATCACGGCGGTATCATCTTTGAAGTCAAGCACGGAGGCTATCAGCCGGTAGCCGAACAGGATTCCGCGCCATGGGCGCCAGCCGAAGGCGCGCCAGGCACCGAGGAATTAATGGCGTGGTATGCCACGGCCCAGGTGGGGGATGGCGGTTTTACTCTTCAGAAGAGTGCTCGCTAATTTGAGCCTGCGATGATTACTGCAAAAAAGGCGCTGCGGCGTCTTTTTTATTTATATCATCTATAATTAATATAGAGTATATCCATCACCAGAATAAAGCACCATGGTTTACCCCATTTTTATCGTTAATTAAGCAATATTCTATACCTTATTAAGGAAAAGAGATTATAATCGATTATGGTAGGTGTTTTAACTGCCGCCATCTGTCACATAAAGATTCTTCATTGTGGATTTATATTTCACTGCTGAATAATTTTTTATGGAAAGGATAGTGTAGTCGAACAACAACGCTGGCGCTCTGTTCATCAGGAACGCAGATTATTAAAAACATTTACATATAATTATCGCCATGAATAAGATAGAAAGAAACATTTGGAAGTTGAACAATCTCCCACCACTGGAGTATTGCTCTATCGCTCGTGCGCAAAAACTCCTGCAGTGCGAACTGGAAGATTTACTTCACTGGCACGATATCGGCGCTATCAGCCTATGCCTGAAACTGAAAAAGAATCGCGGCACGCTCAATAGCGCCCTGACCCGGAATCAGGGGGTTGGCGACTCATCATACGGCTACGGCGGTTTTGATGACATTACCAAAGCCAACAAGCCCTGGTCTCAGCACTCTAAAATAAACAACATCATCACCCTGAATGAAAATGTGTCGGTCATTGATGCCGATCACGACAGCGCCATCGCCAAAATTAAACTCAACGTTTCTGTTTCGGGTTTATGGCACACTCATTCAAGAAATTTAATGGATGTGCTGGAGAATCCGGATAACATTCAACAAGAAGATACGCTGAGCATTATCTCCCCGGCTAAAAACGTCATCTACTGCAATTTCATTCCTGATAATGATGATAAGCCGACGATTGAGCTTAACAAGCTGTATATTACCAGCAAAGAAATTGAGAAAATTTACGAGCACACCATCAGCAGTCGTCCGCTAGAGTATTCTGAAGCCGCGATAAATTCATATAATGAAAAAACCATTAATGAGCCATCAACACCGCCACAAAATAAGCTATTACTCGAATTCATTAATTATATTATTCAATCCAACCCGGCTTTTAATCGCGATTTACTGAATGCGACAGAAAGCAGTAAACAGCTCGCCTTTAAATCCATTATGGAAAAGTTAAAAAAAGAAGGCATCGTCACCAACGAAAATCATTCGATGGCTTCACTCTCTGAACTGATTCTCAGTTCATAATACTCACTTTTGTGCGGATTATTCACACGAATAATCCGCCATTATCCATAGTGATAGTACCGATACCGCCACACTTTACTTTCTCGATCAAAAGCAAAGCAAAAAAAGTACTATAAAAAACAAAAAAAATTCCCCAACACGTGCTCTATCGTCTATATATCTTCTGGTGTTTATCACAGACGATTCACATTCACTTCATCATTTCACGCCAACTATGAGCTCATGCTGAAACTATCCCGATGCCCTGTAGTCGTTCTCGGTACCCTTGCTTTGTATTGTGGTTCCACTCGCGCTGAGGTCGACCTCGGCTCGATCGACATTTTTTCTGCTGATAACCCGAATAGCCCGGTGCCGAAAGGTTGGGTTCTCGGCGGCGCCGCGATTAGCGGTACCGCGCGCTACCAAAAGCAGGACAACGAAACCCACTTTATTCCCGGCGGATTATATTTTGGCGACCAGTTAATGTATCTGGGCGACCGCGCCCGCTACTATTTTCATCTTGATGACAATATCGCGCTATACGGCTACGGACGCTGGCGTTTCGGTAATTTAGATCCCGACGACGATGGGGCTTTTAGGGGGATGAACGAACGTAAAGGCGAACTGGAAGGCGGTATTGGCGCCACATGGATCACACCATACGCGCTGATAAGCGCGCGCATCAGTTCAGATATCAGCGGCCGCAGCAACGGCCAGGAGCTGCTGCTATGGGCTGATTTTCCGATCATCAAAGACAATCTGCTGGTGATGCCGGGGATGGGCCTGATGGTACGGAGTCATAATATGGCGAACTACTATTTTGGCGGCATATCAGCAAGCGAGGCGACGCCCGAGCGTCCCCAATGGGATACCGGCACGACGGTATCACCAATGGTCGCCATCATTACCAGCTACCGCTTCAGCCCCCACTGGGTCGGAATGATAGCGGCAAACTACGAACGCTATGATGATGATATTGCCAATAGTCCCATTGTCCAGCACAGCGGTGAACTGTATGGCATCCTCGGCGTCGGATATACCTGGTAGAACATCAGGGCATTTCCTCAATCCATAAGTTAATCTGATTAACTCAATTATAAATAAGTCTTTTAGCTTATGGCGTAAGCTCGCTACCCTGTTGCAGGATTCAATCTCCAGCCTGCCGCCGATTAAGTTCTTCTACCCGACTTTTACAGGAGCCGCTCATGCCTACTCATGATAACCATCTTCAGCGCGCCATTACGCTTGCCGCCGCTAATGTTGAAAACGGCGGCCGCCCGTTCGGCGCCGTCATAGTACGCCACGGCGAAGTCATTGCCGAAGCGGTGAATACCTTGCACCAGAGCGGCGATCCTACCGCACACGCTGAACTCAACGCCATCCGCGACGTTTCTCTACGTCTGGGCAATCAGGTATTGCGTGAATGCGTGGTTTACGCCAGCGGGCAACCCTGCCCGATGTGTCTGAGCGCGATGTATTTAACCGGCGTGCGCGAAGTCTATTTCGCCAACAGCAATCAGGATGGCGAGCGCTTCAATCTCTCTACCGCCGCTATCTACCAGCAATTGCAGCAGCCATTGGAAAACCAATCACTCCCCATTCACCATTGCCCACAACCCGAAGGGCTGGCCTTGTATCAGCGCTGGGCGGATAAAGCGTAATGAGCCAGACACAACGCAAAACGCTGACGCTATTTGTGCTGGTACTGATCGGCATTAATATGCGCCCGCTACTGACCTCGATAGGTCCATTACTGCCGCAACTGCAGCACGCAACAGGCATGAGCTTTACCCTGGTTTCACTACTGACCGCCCTTCCGGTCATCGCGATGGGGGGGCTGGCGCTAGCCGGAGGCTGGGTTAACCGCCACGTTAGTGAAAACCGCAGTATCGCGTTAAGTCTGCTGGCGATAGGCATTGGCGCAATCCTGCGTGAGCTGGCTCCGCAAAGCGGCCTGCTGCTTAGTAGCGCGCTGCTCGGTGGGATTGGCATCGGCGTGATTCAGGCAATTATACCCAGCGTCATTAAGCGTCTCTTTCATCACCGCACGCCGCAGGTGATGGGGTTATGGTCGGCGGCGCTGATGGGCGGGGGCGGCCTTGGCGCTGCGATCACCCCCTGGCTTGCGCAGCATAGCGCGCTTTGGCATCACGCGCTGGCGTGGTGGGCGCTACCGGCTCTGGCTGCGATCATTGGCTGGTTGCCGCTCTGCAAAATGCTGCCCGCCGCGCCGGTTGCCGCATCGGCGCAAGTCGCGCCGGCTGTCTTTCGCCACCACCGCGCCTGGACGCTTGGTCTTTATTTCGGTCTGATCAATGGCGGCTACGCCAGCCTGATTGCCTGGTTACCACCCTATTATATGCAGCTTGGCCACAGCGCCCAGTTTAGCGGCACGCTTCTGGCATTGATGACCGTCGGCCAAACCGCCGGCGCGCTGGTGCTGCCGATGCTCGCTCGCCACGAAGATCGTCGTAAGCTGCTGATGCTGGCATTGGCGCTGCAGTTGTTCGGGTTCTGCGGTTTCATTTGGCTACCGCAACAGTGGCCTCTGCTGTGGGCAGTGAGTTGCGGCGTAGGACTAGGCGGCGCATTTCCGCTTTGTCTGGTGCTGGCGCTGGACCATTCGCCGCAGCCGGCCGTCGCCGCTCGGCTGGTGGCGTTTATGCAGGGCGTCGGTTTTATTATCGCCGGGTTATCGCCATGGCTTTCGGGGCTGCTGCGCAGCCTGAGCGGAAACTACCAGCTGGACTGGGAATTCCACGCCATCTGCGTATTCATCTTAATGGCGCTTACCTTGCGCTTTGTGCCTGCACGTTATCCGCATCAGTGGCGCGCGCCGACGACAACCGCCCGCTAACCTCATCGCTACAGGGTGCAGAAGATGATTTCTGCACCTCCCCGCCAATAGAAAAAATCCCAAAATCAAATAACTACGAAATGTCCGGGTATTGCTTTAAATCACCGTCGCCGTAATTGAATTTATTACCGAATGAAATTAATGTGTCGCCTATTCACGACAGTCGTAAGTAACTAAAAATTAATAAAAAAATGGATCTTGTTTCCACCATTTTTTAAGCGTACATTAGCGCCATCTGGAGCAAATAGCGCACAGAATTTCGGACTGCCGCAGCCGCCAGAATAGTCTGGTTTTATCTGCGACAGTCCCACAACGGTTAAAGTTAAATTCATTTAGGCGTTTCGCCGAAATGCGGAGTGACATGTCGTGAAATACTTTTTGATGGGAATTTCTTTTATGGTCATCGTTTGGGCCGGTACTTTCGCCCTGATGATTTAACCTGCTATGCAGCAAAGAAATGGGAGCCAGGCGGCTCCCATTTTTTATTCGTGGTGTTCAGTCACCGTTTTACTGGCCGCCGGTAGCAGTCCATCGGCGCGGAACATGGATTTGATGCCACGGATAGCCTGACGGATACGATCGCGGTTTTCGATCAACGCGAAACGCACGTGAGTATCGCCGTAGTCGCCAAAGCCGATTCCCGGCGAGACGCACACTTTAGCCTCCTGCAGCAGCTTTTTGGCGAATTCCAGCGATCCCATTGCCGCATATGGCTGCGGAATTTTGGCCCACACGTACATCGACGCTTTCGGGCACTCAACCATCCAGCCTGCCTCATGCAGCCCTTTCACCAGCACATCACGACGACGTTTATATTGTTCCGCAATATCGCGCACGCATTGCTGATCGCCTTCCAGCGCGGCAATCGCCGCCACCTGCAGCGGTGTAAAGGTCCCGTAGTCATGATAACTTTTGATGCGGGCCAACGCGTTAACCAGCGTTTTATTCCCCACCATAAAGCCGATACGCCAGCCGGCCATGTTGTAGCTTTTTGACAGGGTGAAGAATTCGACCGCCACATCGCGCGCGCCGGGCACCTGCATAATCGACGGCGCTTTCCAACCATCATAGACGATATCAGCGTAGGCCAGATCGTGTACCACCAGCACGTCATAGCGTTTCGCCAGCGCCACCACCTTCTCAAAGAAATCGAGCTCGACGCACTGCGCGGTAGGGTTCGAGGGGAAGCCCAGAATCATCATTTTCGGCTTCGGATAACTCTCGCGGATCGCGCGTTCCAGTTCATTGAAGAAATCTACACCTTCCACCAGCGGGACTGAACGGACCTGCGCCCCGGCGATAACCGCGCCGTAAATATGAATCGGATAGCTGGGGTTTGGCACCAGCACCGTATCGCCATGATCGAGCGTCGCCAGCATCAGATGCGCCAGCCCCTCTTTCGAACCAATCGTCACGATGGCTTCTGATTCCGGGTCGATATCGACGTCATAACGTTCCTGATACCAACGTGAAATCGCGCGGCGCAGACGAGGAATACCGCGGGAAGTAGAGTAACCGTGGGTATCCGGACGCTGGGCGACGGTACACAGTTTTTCAACAATATGCGGCGGCGTGGCGCCATCCGGGTTGCCCATACTGAAATCGATAATATCTTCGCCGCGCCGACGCGCAGCCATTTTCAGTTCGGCAGTGATGTTAAAAACATACGGAGGGAGACGATCGATACGCGTAAAACGGCGTTCAGGACTGAATTCAGCCATAGATTCCTCAGATTAACGTTAGCGCCCGGACCGTCCGAGCGACGCGGCCACCGATGTGGCACGTTTAGAAAATAACCTGAAAAAAAACACGCTGTCGAGAGGGTTGATAAAAAATAATCGCCCACGCGTAAAACGGGTCATCACGCCTCAGTATGCGGTAGAACGTGTTCCCGAAACGAATGTAACGTAAATAAACAATCAACATATTGATATCATTTATAATACTCAAATGTATCATCGTTACTCATAAACGGCCTGATAGCTGGAGTGAGCGACTTATCCCCTTTAATTTTTAAGCCTGTTCCCCATTTATCTCTGCTGCTAGCCTTCTGGCGTGAGGTTTTCTATCATATTGCTTTCCCGCGAATCCTGGGCGCATCCATGCACGATATATTTAATATGCTGCTGGCGGTTTTTGACCGCGCGGCATTAATGCTCATTTGCCTCTTTTTTCTTATCCGCTTACGCCTGTTCCGCGAACTGCTGCATAAATCGGCGCATACGCCTCGCGAGCTGCTGGCGGTCACCGCCATTTTCTCCATGTTTGCGCTGTTTAGCACCTGGTCCGGCGTTCCGGTAGAGGGTTCGCTGGTCAACGTACGGATTATCGCGGTGATGTCCGGCGGGATCCTGTTTGGGCCGTGGGTCGGCGCGATTGTCGGCGTGATTGCCGGGGTACACCGCTATCTCATTGATATTGATGGTGTAACAGCCATCCCCTGCTTTATCACCAGCATTGTCGCCGGGCTACTTTCCGGGCTTATTAATCGCAAAATTCCGAAAGCCCAGCGCTGGAAGGTGGGGATTCTGGCCGGGATGCTGTGCGAAACGCTAACCATGATCCTCGTGGTGCTGTGGGCGCCGACGCTGGCGCTGGGGATCGATATTGTCTCCAAAATCGGTATTCCGATGATCCTTGGCAGCATCTGCATCGGTTTTATTGTGCTGCTGGTCCAGAGCGTGGAAGGCGAGAAAGAGGCCAGCGCGGCGCGCCAGGCAAAACTGGCGTTAGATATCGCCAACAAAACGCTGCCGCTCTTCCGCCACGTTAACAGCGAATCGCTGCGTCAGGTTTGCGATATTATTCGCCGGGACATCAATGCCGATGCGGTCGCGATTACCACCACTGACCGGGTGCTGGCCTATGTTGGTTACGGGGAAAATAACTATAACGATCGCAACAACGATATCAGCCCAACCACTCGTCAAGCCATTGAAAGCGACACCATCATCATTAAAAACAACGATGAAGCCTACAGAACGCCGGAGATCCACTCCATGCTGGTCATTCCGCTACGTGAGAAAGGTGTGGTGACCGGCACGTTGAAAATTTACTACTGCCATGCGCATCGTATTACCTCCTCACTGCAGGAGATGGCGATCGGCCTGTCGCAAATTATCTCCACTCAGCTTGAAGTCTCGCGGGCCGAACAACTACGAGAAATGGCCAATAAAGCGGAACTACGCGCCCTGCAGAGTAAAATAAATCCTCATTTTCTGTTTAATGCGCTTAACGCCATCTCCTCTTCCATCCGTATGAATCCGGATACCGCCCGGCAGTTGATTTTCAATTTGTCGCGTTATTTGCGCTATAACATTGAGTTAAAAGATGACGAGCAGATCGACATCAAGCGCGAGCTATACCAAATTAAGGATTATATTGCGATCGAGCAGGCGCGATTCGGCGACAAGCTGACGGTGATTTATGATATTGATGAGGAGGTCAGCTGCGTCATCCCCAGCCTGCTCATTCAGCCTCTGGTAGAAAATGCCATCGTCCACGGTATTCAACCCTGTCGGGGCAAGGGCGTGGTGACTATCGCCATCAACGAATGCGGAAACCGGGTGCGCATCAGCGTACGGGATACCGGGAACGGTATTGACCCGGCGGTGGTGGCCCGCGTCGAAGCCGACGAGATGCCGGGTAATAAAATTGGCCTGCTGAATGTTCATCATCGGGTGAAACTGCTCTACGGCGAAGGGCTGCATATCCGCCGCTTGACGCCGGGGACGGAGATTGCGTTCTACGTCCCCAACCAGCACGCCCCGGCGACTGAACCGGTATCGCTGTTGCCATGAGCGGAGAAAAAATGAAAGTCATTATTGTTGAGGATGAGTTCCCGGCGCAGCAGGAACTCACCTGGTTGATTAATACTCACAGCCAGATGGAGATCGTCGGCACCTTTGACGACGGTCTCGATGTGCTGAAATTCCTGCAGCACAATAAAGTCGATGCCATCTTTCTCGACATCAATATTCCCTCTCTGGACGGTGTACTGCTGGCGCAAAATATTAGCCAGTTCGCGCATAAGCCGTTTATCGTTTTTATCACCGCGTGGAAAGAACATGCGGTGGAAGCCTTTGAACTGGAAGCGTTTGACTACATCCTTAAGCCTTATCAGGAATCGCGGATTATTAACATGCTACAGAAGCTGTCCAGCGCCTGGCAGCAACAGCAGCAGGTGGCGGTGAGCGGCGCGCCCGCGCACAACCCAACCCGCGAAAACGACACCATTAATCTGATTAAAGACGAGCGGATCATCGTCACCAGCATTCACGATATTTATTACGCGGAAGCGCATGAAAAAATGACCTTCGTTTATACGCGCCGTGAATCATTCGTCATGCCGATGAACATCACTGAATTCTGCAGCAAACTGCCGGCTGCGCACTTCTTTCGCTGCCACCGCTCGTACTGCGTCAATCTGAATAAAATTCGCGAAATAGAGCCATGGTTCAACAACACCTACGTCCTACGGCTACGCGACCTTGAGTTTCAGGTGCCGGTCAGCCGCAGTAAGGTGAAAGAGTTTCGCCAGTTGATGAATCTGTAATGAGATGGGCGACGGCAGACACCGCCGCCCGGCTGAGAGTGGTTTAGAGGATATGCCCCAGCGTCTGGCGCAGATGCGCGCCGGAGCCCAGTAGGCCTGGGTTATCATGGACGATGAGATAAACCGGAATATCCTGCACGTAGGCTTTAAAGCGCCCTTTATCTTCAAACCCGCCGCGGAAACCCGATGCCTTAAAGAACTCAAGGAAACGCGGGACAATACCGCCTGCGATGTACACGCCGCCGAAAGTGCCGAGGGTCAGCGCCAGGTTACCGCCAAAGCGCCCCATAATGACGCAGAATAGCGACAGCGCGCGGCGACAATCAATGCAGGTATCCGCCAGCGCGCGTTCAGTGACGTCCTTCGGCTGCAGGTTTTCAGGCAAACGGCCATCGGATTTAACAATCGCCCGATACAGATTAACTAATCCCGGGCCGGACAGAACGCGTTCGGCGGACACGTGGCCTAACTCGTTGCGTAGCTCCTCGAGAATAATGCCCTCTTCTTCGCTGTTCGGCGCGAAATCAACGTGGCCGCCCTCGCCAGGCAGGCTCACCCAGCGTTTATCAACGTGTACCAGGTGCGCTACGCCAAGACCGGTACCTGCGCCGTAGACTGCGATCGGTTTACCTTCCGCCGGTTGCGCGCCGCCGAACTGGATCAGATGCTCGTCTTTGAGCATTGGGATCGCCATCGACACCGCGGTAAAATCATTAATGATTTCCAGATGCGCGAATCCGAGGTTCTTTTTCATCTCGGCAATAGAAAAAGCCCAGGTATGGTTGGTCATCGCTACCCAGTCGCCGGTGATGGGGCACGCAATGGCGATGCAGCCATCATCGACCTTCACGGCTTGTTCGTCGAGATAGACGCGTACAACGGCCTCAAGGCTTGGATAATCGAGCCCGGAATAAGTTTTAGCGCGGGAAATCTCCCCGCTTGCGATATCACATAACGCCAGACGGGCGTTAGTTCCGCCGACGTCTCCTACTAAAGCAAATTTTGTCATTCCGTTACGGCTCCGCTAAAGTCAAAATAATTCTTTTCGCACACTGTAAATTCATGGCGACATAACAACAACGCCCAACGTACAGCCGCCGGTAGTTTAGCGACATTGGTCACATTTAGCCTGTAATCTATGTAACACGGCATCTTATGACCTACACGCAACGTCAGGTTTGGCCTTAAGTTTATCGTTTCAGCACCATTTGCGCCGAAGCTCTTTACAGAGACAGGCAAAGTAGCGCTTCAGGACATTTAAAAGGAACCCTTCATGTTGCACCCGCGCGCCAGAACGATGCTGTTGTTATCGATACCCGCCATTCTTATTGGTATCGCTTCCAGCCTGGTATTGATTGTGGCGATGAAGATCGCCGCGATTCTGCAGAGCATCTTGTGGAGCGACCTGCCGGCACATGTCGGCATTGCCGCCGATAGCCCGCTGTGGATAATTGCCATCCTCACTCTCACCGGAATTGCCGTGGGGCTGGTAGTCCGTTTCAGCCCCGGTCATGGGGGGCCGGATCCGGCAACCGAATCCTTGATCGGCGCGCCCATCGCCACCAACGCGCTACCGGGGTTACTGGCGGCATTGATTCTCGGCCTCGCGGGCGGTGTCAGTCTCGGGCCGGAACATCCGATCATGGTCGTCAATATAGCGCTTGCCGTCGCCCTCGGTTCGCGCCTGTTTCCACGGGTAAGTTCGCTGGACTGGACAATTCTCGCCGCGTCGGGAACCATCGGCGCGCTGTTCGGCACGCCGGTTGCCGCCGCGCTTATTTTTTCGCAAACGCTCAATAGCAGCAGCGACGTTCCGTTATGGGATCGGCTGTTCGCCCCGCTGCTGGCGGCGGCGGCTGGCGCATTGACGACCGGTATTTTTTTCCATCCCAATTTCACTCTGCCAATCCCGCACTATCCGCACCTGCGGATCGTCGATATCATCAGCGGCGCGATTGTCACGCTTATCGCCATCGCCGTGGGCATGGTCGCCGTGTGGTGTCTGCCGCGTCTGCACGCGCTCATCCACCGGCTGAAAAATCCGGTGTTAATGCTGGGAATCGGTGGTTTTTTACTGGGGATCCTGGGCGTTATCGGCGGACATATTACGCTATTTAAAGGTCTGGATGAAATGCAGCAACTGGCCTCCAGCCAGACGCTTGGCGCTGGCGATTTTCTGCTCATTGCCGTGGTGAAATTGGCGGCGCTGGTGCTGGCGTCCGCATGCGGTTTCCGCGGCGGGCGTATTTTCCCGGCGGTGTTTGTCGGCGTCTCGTTGGGGCTAATGCTGCATGCTCACGTTGAAGCGGTACCGGCCGCCATTACCATCTCCTGCGCGATCCTCGGCCTGGTGCTGGTCGTTACCCGCGACGGCTGGCTGAGTCTGTTTATGGCGTCAGTAGTGGTGCCTGACACCACCCTGTTGCCGCTGCTTTGTATCGTGATGCTCCCGGCCTGGCTACTGCTGGCCGGGAAGCCGTTGATGATTGCCAAACGCCGCGGCGATTAGCCGCGGTTGTTGCGATTTTCCAGCGCCTGGGTGACCGCACGTAAGAAATCAGGAATATCCATTTTCGGCAGCATGACTTCGACCATCGTTAACTTATCGGAGTTAACGCTATCGGCCATCGCCTCCGCCAATTCGCCGGTTTGCGTTACCCGCCAACAGCGGGAAGGCGTATCCGGCGCAAAAGCATCGGGGAAGCGGCTCCAGTCCCACAACGCGATATCGTTGTAGCGCTGTTCCGGCCCGTGAATCGCGCGCTCGACGGTGTAGCCCTCGTTATTCAACAGCAAAATTAACAGCTTTTGCTTATCGCGCAGCATTGAGCTCATCTCCTGGATAGTGAGCTGGGCGGCGCCATCGCCAATGATTAATACCACCCTTCTGTCCGCGGCGGCTGTCTGTGCGCCGTAGGCGGCAGGCAGCGTAAAGCCGATTGAGCCCCATAGCGGCTGTACCAGCAGCGTCGCCTGTGAGGGAAGTTTTAATGAGGCGATGCCGAATGCCGAGGTCCCCTGATCGGCAAGAATAATATCGCCCGGCCGCAGCTGTTTCTCGACCGTACTCCAGAAGTTTTTCTGCGTCAGATTCCCCTGCGGTGCGCCGGAAGCGTCGGGGGCGATGATATCTGGCGCGCTCCATTCGGCGGACAGCTTGCCAGAAACGTCAATGAGTGCCGCCAGCGCCTGATCCATCGGGATCCGGCTGAACCAGTGATCGCCAACCCGCGCGGCAAACGGCTGGATTTCGATGGTTTTCTCCGTTGGCAAATGATGGGTAAAGCCGGCGGTAATCGTATCGGTAAAGCGCGTACCCACGCAGATGATGGCATCGGCGCTTTCCATCGCCTCGCGAGTCTGCGGCGCGCTGGCGATCCCGCTATAGGTCCCGGCAAAACCTGAGCCTTGTTCGTCAAATAGCCCTTTCCCCATCAGCATGGTGGCGTGGGTAATAGGCGCGGACTTAACCCACTGCTGTAGTGTGTTTTGCAGACCGTAACGCTGAGCGAGAAAATCCGCCAGCAGCGATACGCGGCGACTGCTGCGCAACAATTTGGCCGCGTGCTCGCGAAAGCCGGCAAGCTGGTTTTCATCGGCCGCCGGGCCCTTAATGACCAGCGCGCGGGCCGGCGGCACCGCACGGGCTTTCGCCACGTCGGCAGGCAGCATCAGATACCCTGGGCGGTGGTGGGTCAGCATGTCGCTTAATACCCGGTCAATTTCATGACAGGCGTTGCCCGCCGTTAGCGTCGCCTGAGTACAGGTAATTTGTTCGCTCATCCGCGAGAAATGGGTGAAATCGCCATCGCCGAGCGTATGGTGCAGGAGTTCACCGCGCTGCTGCGCGCCGGTAGAAGGCGCGCCCACAATATGCAGCACCGGGATATGTTCCGCATAACTACCGGCCACCCCATTCAACGCGCTTAACTCCCCTACGCCGTAGGTGGTTAGCAGCGCGCCAGCGCCTTTTATGCGCGCATAGCCGTCTGCGGCGTAGGCCGCGTTCAGTTCGTTAGCACAGCCGACCCATCCCAAATCTTGATGGGCTATCACGTGATCGAGAAACTGTAAGTTGTAATCACCAGGTACGCCGAACAGGCGATCGATACCACAATCTACGAGACGATCCAGCAGATAATCGCCAATGGTGTAAGTCGGTTGCATATCCATAATCCTTGTTGTTGTGCAGGTAATCTGAGTATTAGATATGCGTTTTAACTGTCCAGATTGTGAGCAACAAAGAGGGTGGAAAGCAAAATTTACGCGTTTTCCCCATATACTCCGCATACAACATTGATTAGTGTAAACGTATACACACCCTGTTTTGATGCGGAGGAAGTATGGTTTACCAGGCAAATAACACGCGTTATCAGGCCATGGAGTACCGCCGATGCGGGCACAGCGGCCTGAAGCTACCGGCGATATCTCTCGGCCTGTGGCATAACTTTGGCGATGAAACACAGGTAGAGATCAGCCGCCAGTTGCTGCGTCACGCCTTCGACCTTGGTATTACCCACTTCGACCTGGCGAACAATTACGGCCCACCGCCGGGATCGGCGGAGAGCAACTTCGGGCGGATCCTGAAAGAAGATTTTCTGCCCTACCGCGACGAACTCATCATCTCCAGTAAAGCGGGCTATACCATGTGGGACGGCCCTTATGGCGACTGGGGGTCGCGCAAGTATCTGGTCGCCAGCCTCAACCAGAGCCTGAAGCGGATGGGCCTTGAGTACGTCGATATCTTTTATCACCACCGCCCGGATCCGGAGACGCCGCTGGAGGAGACCATGCGGGCGCTGGATCATCTGGTTCGCCAGGGGAAAGCGCTCTACGTTGGTTTATCAAACTACCCGCTTGAGCAGGCGCGTCAAGCTATCGCTATCCTCAACGATCTCGGCACGCCTTGCCTGATTCACCAACCCAAATATTCGATGTTTGAACGTTGGGTGGAAGAAGGATTATTAGCGATGCTGCAGGCCGAAGGCGTGGGAAGTATAGCGTTTTCACCGCTTGCCGGCGGGCAGTTGACCAACCGCTATCTAAACGGTATTCCGCCAGACTCCCGCGCAGCCAGCAATAGCCGTTTTTTACAGCCGGAACAGCTCACCGCCGAGCGGCTGGAAAAAGTCCGCCAACTTGACGCCATTGCCGGGCGCCGTGGACAGAAGCTCTCACAGATGGCGTTAGCCTGGGTGCTGCGAGAAGATAAGGTGACGTCAGTGCTGATCGGCGCCAGTAAAACGGCGCAACTGGACGATGCCGTAGGCATGTTAGGCAATCGCCAGTTCAGCGCTGAAGAGTGCGCCGCTATTGACGCGATCCTTGCGGTGTAAACTCATTTTTACTTTGGCAAAAAATGCTATTTCTTGCGATTTAAGAGTTCCCTGATGCTACGTCTCTTTACCGGCTCGTAATATCTGGTTAACAGGTCATTTAAGACCCGATCGTGAGGAGAAGAGTATGTTCAGGTCACTGATTCTGGCTGCGGTACTACTGGCATGCGCGCCGGTTATCGCTAATGCTGGTGAAATCACCCTGCTGCCATCGGTAAAATTACAAATTGGCGATCGTGACGGTTACGGTAACTACTGGGACGGTGGCGGCTGGCGCGACCGTGATTACTGGCGTCGTCATTATGAATGGCGCGATCACCGCTGGCATCGCCATGATAACGGCTGGCATCGCGGTTGGGATAAACGCGGCTGGGATCGCGGTCGCGCTTACGAGCGCGGCTATCGCGAAGGCTGGAACGATCGTCGTGGCGGCTGGGGCCGAGGCCCGGGCGGCGGACGTGGTCACGGCCACGGGCACCACTAATTGATAAAGGGAGCGCAAGCTCCCTTTTTTGTTGCCGTATTAATCTAATGCTGAACCAATAATCAGCCAGCCGTTCAGCGCCACCACAATCGCCACAATCAGCCAACCGATGCGTTTTACCCACCGACTATTAACCAGATCGCCCATTAACCGCGCATCGCTGGTAAAAATTAGCAGCGGCACCAGCGCCAGCGCAATCCCGAAGCTCAGCAACACCTGACTCATCACCAGGATACGCGTCGGGTCAAGCCCCATCATAATCACGATAAATGACGGCAGCATGGTGATTGTCCGGCGAAACCACAGCGGAATATGGAAGCGGATAAACCCCTGCATCACGACCTGCCCGGCAAGCGTTCCGACTACCGTCGACGAGAGACCGGCGGCAACCAGACTGAGACCAAAAACCGTCGCGGCGGCATGGCTGAGCAGCGGTTCGAGAGTTAGATAAGCCTGGTCGAGATCGGCCACGCCGGTGTGGCCGTTGAAGTGAAACGCAGCGGCGGCGGTCGCCATCATCGCCAGGTTAACGAAACCAGCGATGGTCATCGCAATCGCCACATCCCAACGCGTGGCGTTATAGCGTTCTTTGCGCGACCCATCGTGCAGGTTCTGCGTCAGCGACGAGTGCAGATAAATAACGTGCGGCATAATCGTCGCGCCGAGTACCCCGGCGGCAAGGAATACCGCCTCACCATTAGGCAGACTCGGAATGATCATGCCTTTGGTCAGCGGCGCTAACGCCGGCTGCGAGAAGATAAGTTCAACCACATAGGCCGCTGCTACAAACAGCAGTAGCCCGCCAATGACTTTTTCCAGCGGTTTCTGCCCGCGACGCTGCAACATCAGGATCAGGAAAGTCGCGACACCGGTCAGCACCGCCCCCTGCAATAAGGAAATGCCGAGCAGCAGCTTAAAGCCGATGGCCGCACCGATAAATTCAGCCAGATCGGTCGCCATGGCGATAATTTCCGCCTGTACCCAATAAAACCATACCACCGGGCGCGGGTAGTGATCGCGGATCTGTTCCGCGAGGTTTTTACCGGTGGCGATACCGAGCTTGGCCGATAACACCTGAATCAGCATCGCCATCAGGTTCGCCCAGACCACTACCCATAATAATTGATAGCCAAAGCTGGCGCCTGCCTGGATATTCGTGGCGAAGTTACCCGGATCGATGTAGCCGATGGCAGCAATGAACGCGGGCCCCATCAGTGCGAGCCTCATCTTGCGCGCTGCGCGACCGCTGCTATTCTCAACGCGACTGCTAGTCATTTTCTGCCCCTGGAAATATAGCCTTTGCTATGTTTAATGCTATCAAAATGCGAATGATTATCAAGTTCATTTAGAAAGGTGATAATGATTGCTTTGATAGGAGGGAACGATAGTAGGCCAAATAACGAAACGGGCGTGAAGCTGTGGACAACGCGCCTTTCATCAGATTAGTACATTAATGCAACTTTTAATACCTTTGCATAACATAACAAAAATGTACGATTGATCACTATTTTTGTTATTGGTCACATATCCTTGCAATAGTGTGGATTCGATCTCGTTTTATTTAGGCTTGTTGCATAGAATGTGCACGGAAATTTAACCTGCCTCATATTTGGAGCAAATATGGACCGCGTCTTGCATTTTGTCCTCGCGATCGTTGTGGTGGCTATACTGGCCTTGTTGGTCAGTCACAACCGTAAGCAGATCCGCATTCGTTATGTTATTCAATTACTTGTTATTGAAGTTTTGCTGGCCTGGTTCTTCCTGAACTCCGATGTCGGTCTGGGTTTTGTGAAAGGCTTTTCCGAGATGTTCGAGAAACTTCTCGGTTTCGCCAACGAGGGCACCAACTTCGTATTCGGTAACATGAACGATAAAGGTCTGGCCTTCTTCTTCCTGAAGGTTTTGTGCCCAATCGTCTTTATTTCCGCGCTGATTGGTATTTTACAGCATATTCGCATTCTACCGATTGTCATCCGCGCTATCGGTACCGTGCTGTCGAAAGTTAACGGCATGGGTAAACTGGAATCTTTCAACGCCGTCAGCTCGCTGATCCTCGGTCAGTCGGAAAACTTCATCGCCTATAAAGATATTCTCGGCAAAATGTCGCGCAACCGTATGTACACCATGGCGGCAACCGCGATGTCTACCGTTTCGATGTCTATCGTCGGCGCGTATATGACTATGCTGCAGCCGAAGTATGTGGTTGCCGCGCTGGTGCTTAACATGTTCAGCACCTTTATCGTCCTGTCGCTGATTAACCCGTACCGCGTTGAGCAGAGCGAAGAAAACCTGCAGATGTCCAATCTGCACGAAGGTCAAAGCTTCTTCGAAATGCTGGGCGAATACATTCTGGCAGGCTTTAAAGTAGCGATTATCGTCGCGGCGATGCTGATCGGCTTTATCGCGCTGATTTCCGCACTCAACGCCCTGTTCGCGACCGTCACCGGCTGGTTTGGCTACAGCATCTCCTTCCAGGGGATCCTCGGCTACATCTTCTATCCGGTTGCGTGGGTGATGGGCGTGCCGGCGAGCGAAGCGCTGCAGGTGGGCAGTATTATGGCGACCAAACTGGTGTCTAACGAATTCGTGGCGATGATGGATCTGCAGAAAGTGGCAGCGACGCTCTCCCCGCGTGCGGAAGGTATCATCTCTATCTTCCTGGTCTCCTTCGCCAACTTCTCTTCTATCGGTATCATCGCCGGGGCAATTAAAGGCCTGAATGAAGAGCAAGGTAACGTGGTTTCCCGCTTTGGCCTGAAACTGGTTTACGGTTCCACGCTGGTCAGCGTGTTGTCAGCTTCCATCGCTGCGCTGGTGCTGTAATCCCAAACTGACGTTAATAGCATAATAAGCCGGGCAGCGTTATCGCCCGGCTTTTTTACGCCTTTAATTCGCTTAACGGCTGCGGTTTGCCAATCAGGTAACCCTGTAAATAATCGACGCCCAGCGCCAACAGCATCGCCTTTTGCGCCTCTGTCTCGACGTACTCTGCGACTACCGTAAGCTGTTTCGCCCGCGCGATTTCGATTATGGATTTGACGATAATCGCATCAAGCTGGTCGCTCTCGATTTCGTGCACGAAGCAGCCGTCAATTTTTACGATATCCGCCTGCAGGCTCTTCAGACGCTCATAGTTCGCGTAACCGGTACCGAAGTCATCAATGGCGATAGCGCAACCGAACTCACTCAGCAGCTGAATATTATGCATGCTGGTATCCGCATTCGAGAACGCCTGCTCCTCGGTTATCTCAATCGTAATATACGCAGGCGATACGCGATAACGTTTAAACAGTGCGATAATCTGAGCGGCGCTATCCTTTTGCATCAGCGTATACGGCAGCAAATTGACGGAGAAGCGACGGCCAGGATGGTGATCGATCTGGCTGAACAGCGTTTCCAGAACCAGCATATCGAAACGCTGGCTGAGGTTGAACTGCGCAATAAGCGGAATAAAACGATCCGGCGTGATAATCGTCCCGCCGCAACGCATACGGGTGAGGATTTCGTAATAGCCCTCCCCTTCTGCGTTCTGAATCGGCTGCGCATACAGCAGGAGGCTACGCTCGTTCAGCGCTTGTTTTATTTTCGTCAGCATCCGTACCTGTTCGGTCGTTTGATCGGAAACCTCTTCCTGCGCGATATCTAACGCCAGCACCCGCTGCACGGCGCCAGCCTGCTCCGATAACCAGCTAAGCTGGCCAAGCATGGGGTGTAATTCGGTCTCAATGCCGCTGTAACTCCCCCACGCCGCGCCAAACTCTAAATCCAGATCCTGGTTATGCCAGTTAAATTTAGCGTGGTTAAGCATCGCGACGATGTGGTTTAACCGTGCCGCCGGTTCCGGCCCCTCTATCACCAGCAATAACTCGCTACCCGGGAGCTGATAAATTTTATCGTGGTGATCCAGGAGCGGCTGCAGACGGCGGGCTATTTGCCGTTTGCACTCTACACGCATCATCATGCCGTAGTGACGGCTAAGGAAGTCCAGGTTTTCGATACGCAGGCTGCTAATAACAACCCGAGGCGATTGGCGCAAATGCCCTTCCAGCGCCCGCAGATTGGGTAACCCGGTTAACGGATCTTCTTCAGCCCGATCGCGCCAGCGCTGTTTAATTCTCTCGCTACGCGAATAAATATCCGTCATGTAAAACAAACAAATCGTGAATGAAATTAACACCGACAGGACAAATGACAAGGAGTACCCCGATTGAACGCCCTGGAGAAAATTTTTGTTATAGGCCACTAAAAAGAATGCCGAAATAGCCCAGGTAATGCGAATTAATTCGTGCCCCAGCCGGCCGATACCGATGAAGTAGAGAATAAAAATAATCGGCACCAGATATCCAGCAATTAAATCTGAATCAAAAGGCGCGCAAAGCACCAGCATGATTGTGATTAATGCCATAAACCAATATATGGTAAAGGCTCTTCTTTTTTTCACCAGCCACGGTTGGCAATGACGCAACCAAAACACCCGCCGGTAACGTGGGCTAACCATCATTCTCATCGGGTAATAGAAAGCGGTAGTAAAGATTAAGGCGGCGCATATCAACGCCTGGATATCAATAACGGAATAGATGATCGACGCGGTACTGAAGTAGCTGGAGACGGCAAGCGGGAAGGCGAAGAAGCGCCCCGCCAGATACATCGTCAGCTTAAGCAGAATGGGGGCAAAGAAGCCGCCCCAGAAGATACGGCGACCGATATGGCGCTTGGCAGGCCTTCCGCTACGCCATTTTTTCCCCGACAACGAGCGCATGATAGCGAAGGTGAAAAAGACGGAAAATAACTGACAAAATAACAGGATAGCGGCCTGTGTATAAGTTAGATCTATTACAAATGTATTAGTAATTGCAAACGCAACAATCAAGGGGGCAACGGCGTAACGGCCAAAAATACAAATGGTTGCGTACATTACGCTTAATGGCAGCCATGCCAGATAAATTTGTTTTCCGTCGATAAGGGTTTGCGGAGAAATTAATCGAGATAGCGGAATAAAAATCAAACAAACAATTAACGCCAGCAGAGTTTTTTTAACTTTGATGTTAAATATGTCAGTCATTATTGTTAATCAACACCTCTGCGGCTAAAAAATTATAAGCAATCAGAAAATAGTATGTTGGTTAATAATGGCAGGCAAGAAAATAAATCGAGAAAAATTCCTAAATTACGTTGGTTTTTATTTGCTCGATACACGCTGACGTAAGCTTAACGTCATTTACATTAACGGCGCAAAAAGCAAAAACCCCCGCCGTAGCGAGGGTTCGAATTTTGGTGGAGCTAAGCGGGATCGAACCGCTGACCTCTTGCATGCCATGCAAGCGCTCTCCCAGCTGAGCTATAGCCCCACAGGACCTCTTTACGAACCAAATCCGCTGGGTGCAGAATTTGGTGGAGCTAAGCGGGATCGAACCGCTGACCTCTTGCATGCCATGCAAGCGCTCTCCCAGCTGAGCTATAGCCCCGTAACGTAAAGCGTGTCGTGTTGACGGGCGGCATAATATGAATTCCTTCGCCAGGTGTCAACGGCAAAATTACCCCTCCTGATTCAATCGCTGAAAAAGCAGGCAAATAGCTGACAATGCGAGCCTTATCGCAGGCAGGCGTTAAACATGTCACTATTTCCTGTAAAAGGATGCTATAACATGAAGCACTAATTCCCACATATTTACTCAGGAAATAGTATGCTCAAGGAACGAATGACTCCGGAAGAAATTGCGCATCTAACTGGCTTCAGCCGACAGACGATAAATAAATGGGTCCGTAAAGAGGGGTGGCAAACTTCTCCGCGGCCTGGCGTGCAGGGAGGCAAAGCGCGTCTCGTACACGTTAACGAGCAGGTACGAGAGTTTATCCGCAATGCCCAGCGCGTAGCGGAAACGCCCTCGCCCTATTCGGTCGCCGAGACCGATCTCGAGCCATTATTGCTGACGCTCTGTAAAGAGATGACTCATCGCGAACAGAAGCAGCTAATGTCGCTGCTGCTGCGTGAAGGCATAACCGGGTTGTTAAACCGTCTTGGAATACGCGGCCAGTAAAAAACGAATGATGAAACTGAAAGAAAAAATGACGCCTGCAGAGCTTGCCGAAGTTCTGGGTCTGGCCAGACAAACGGTCAACCGCTGGGCGCGGGAACAAAAGTGGCGAACCGAGGCGATTCCCGGCGTCAAAGGCGGGCGTGCGCGTTTAATTGTCATCGACCGGCCAGTGATCGATTTTCTGACCAATATTCCGGCATTTCGTCATCTGAATGAAGAGTATCAGCTCGCCGAACAGCCCAGCGGCTACTTTATCAATGAAGCGGATGCGGTATGGCGGCAAATCGCCGATACGCTGCAGCTGATGACCGCCGCAGAACAAACTCACCTGCGCGATCTTCTTGCTCGCGATGGCATTAGTGGCTTCCTGGCGCGGTTAGGTATTAACACTGCGACAAAATAGCGGCGAAAAAAAACGGCAGGATTAACCTGCCGCTTGCTTTAGCTTACGCTCGGCCTCAGGACTGCTGGCTTTCGCGTTCGGCGATAAACGCCAGCGCTTTGTTGATACGTTCAACGCTACGGGATTTACCGATGGCATGAACGGTGACATCCAATGCCGGGGACTGACCCGCGCCGGTTACGGCCACGCGCAGCGGCATGCCCACTTTACCCATGCCCACTTCCAGCTCATCGGCAGTCGCCTGAATCGCATGGTGGACATTTTCCGCCGTCCAGTCGCTAATGGCCGCCAGCTTATCGCGAACCACTTCCAGCGGCTGACGCGCCACCGGGCGCAGGTGTTTCTTCGCTGCATCGGCGTCGAACTCGGCGAACTCTTCATAGAAGTAACGGCAGCTCTGAGCAATCTCTTTCAGCGTTTTGCAACGCTCGCCCAGCAGTTTAACCAGTTCGGACAACTGCGGGCCGTTACGGGTATCGATATTTTCCTGCTCAATGTGCCACTGCAGATGCGTCGCGACATATTCTGCCGGCAGCGTGTTGATGTAGTGATGGTTTAACCACAGCAGTTTATCGGTGTTGAACGCACTGGCGGACTTGCTGACCGCGCCCAGCGAGAAGAACTCGATCATCTCTTCGCGGGTGAAGATCTCCTGATCGCCATGGGACCAGCCCAGACGCACCAGATAGTTCAGCAACGCTTCCGGCAGGTAGCCGTCGTCACGGTACTGCATCACGCTCACCGCGCCGTGGCGCTTGGAAAGTTTTTTACCGTCATCGCCGTTGATCATCGATACGTGCGCATAAACCGGCACCGGCGCATTCAGCGCTTTCAGGATGTTGATCTGGCGCGGGGTATTGTTGATGTGGTCTTCACCGCGGATCACGTGGGTGATCGCCATATCCCAGTCATCCACCACGACGCAGAAGTTATAGGTCGGGGAGCCGTCAGTGCGGCGAATGATCAGATCGTCCAGCTCCTGGTTGCTGAATTCGATCGGCCCGCGGATCTGGTCGTCAAAGATAACCGAACCTTCCTGCGGGTTGGCAAAACGCACAACGCAAGGCTCATCGGCGGCGTGATGCTGATGATCATGGCGGCAGCGGCCGTCGTAGCGCGGCTTTTCACCGTTCGCCATCTGTTCTTCACGCAGCGCGTCGAGACGTTCTTTCGAGCAGTAGCATTTATAAGCGGTACCTGCTTCCAGCATTTCATCAATAACCGCGTTATAGCGATCGAAACGTTTAGTCTGGAAGTACGGACCTTCATCCCACTCCAGATTCAGCCAGTTCATCCCATCCATGATGGCTTCAATTGCTTCCGGAGTGGAGCGTTCGAGATCGGTGTCTTCAATACGCAGCACAAACTCACCGCCGTGGTTACGTGCAAAAAGCCAGGAATAGAGAGCAGTACGCGCACCGCCAACGTGCAGATAGCCTGTTGGGCTTGGCGCGAAGCGAGTTTTGATTTTCATGAATTGGCCTTACGTTTAATAAAGATGCCGATAGTCGGCAGTGTTCTTGGAATTGATAGGGGAATATTCTAACACCACGGGCTGATTCCTCAATGTAGATCCCGCCTCAACATCACGCTTTACCATTTTTGTTTATAAATCATACACCGAAGCTGATTTTGCGATCGCTTTGTTTAATTTTACGACGAACAAACAAATTATTTAGAAAAGGCGTTGACTCAATTTCAACTCTCCCTATAATGCGACTCCACACAGCGGGGGTGATTAGCTCAGCTGGGAGAGCACCTCCCTTACAAGGAGGGGGTCGGCGGTTCGATCCCGTCATCACCCACCAACTACTTTACGTAGTCTCCGCCGTGTAGAACAGAAAATTGAGAAGTGGGTGATTAGCTCAGCTGGGAGAGCACCTCCCTTACAAGGAGGGGGTCGG